>JAZNUW010000014.1:0-9127 GCA_045592465.1 Acutalibacteraceae bacterium
AAAAGCACATTACAGAAGCCGTCACTGATGCAAAAAGCAACAATAAGATTTTGTCTGCCTATGCCAACCATATCAACAAGCGGAAGAAGTATAGGCATAAGAAGAAATGCTTTTGCCGATCCGCTGCCGATAAAGAATTCAAATATGCATATTACAAAGAAGATAATGATTATCGAAACATAGGGATTAAGTCCTTCTAGTGCGTTATAAACCCAATAAAGAAGTGTATCAATAATCTTGCCGCTTTTAAGTATGTACGTAACACAGATAATAAATATAATAACCGGTGCAACGGGAAGAATAGTTTTTACGCCAACTGAGAAGCTCTTTAAAAGATTTTTGCCTTTAATACCCGAGATATGACCCGCTCTCAATCCACCGACGGTAAAGAGAATTGCCATTGATGCAAGAGGCATATAGCCGAGTATGTCTGATAATGTAGAATTCTCAACCAGAATATTTGTTATAAGGCAGATAACTGTTATTACGAGCACGGCAGCAAGGGCAGAAATAAAAGCTTTTGCAGCCTTAGGAAGCATAGGGTTAGCAAGCGCTTTTTTTGTTTCTTCTTCATTCAAAAATCTGTCGCGAAGCTTCAAGTCGCTTTCATAACAAAGTGACTTCTGAGGATTCTTCTCGATTTTCTTTGCATATGTGATAAAGAAGCCTGCAAGAATTGCGTAAACAACCAAAAAGACAAGCAGTCTGAAAAGCACGCCTGAAAACATCGGAAGATTAGCCATCGATTGAACTAAACCGACATTAAAAGGATTAAAGGTTGCGGCAGAGTACCCGAAAGCAACTGCGATAAAACTGAAGCCGACACCAACAAGAGAGTCCCAGCCCAGCGAAAGCGAAATTGCAACCGCCAGCGGTACCAAGGTGATAGATTCTTCGAGAATTCCCGCAAAGGAGCTCAGAGCCATGCAGACAAATATAATTATCGCAAGAAGAATATACTTTTTGTCTGAAAACTTATTGACAACAACACTCATTATATATTTGAGCACACCGCTTTTATCGAGAACAAGGAATGTGCCGCCGATAAGGGTAATAACAAGAATAATGAGCACACCGGTCATGGCATCGCCTGTTGCATAAATGAATGCTTCAAAAGGTGCAATGAACACACGCCAGAAGCTATAGCCAACCTCTTCTCTCGGAATTTCGTGATATGTGCCGTTGATTATCGCACCTGAAGCGTCAACATCATAAGCACCTGTCGGCACAATCTGCGTGAGTATGCCGGCAAAAATCATAATGCCGACAAGCAGAAGAGAAATTCCGATTATGGTCTTTTTTTCAATTTTAATTCCTGCACTGATTTCGTTATCTTTCATCTTGCACCTTCCTCATATTTCAATTTGCATTGCTTCTCTGTTAACATAAAATGTAACTTTCTCAAATCCGCATTTCTTTGCAAGATTCATTCCTTGCTCTATGCCTGCGCCAACATCGTACGCGTTGTGACTATCGGAGCCGATGGTGATAAGCTCACCGCCAAGCTCGCGATATCGCCTGATTAAATTTTCGTCAGGCATGGTTCTTGAAATTGGCTGTCTGAGACCTGATGTATTAATTTCAAGGGCCTTATTATTATTTATCATTGTTTCAAGCAGGTAATCGGTTGCTTCAGCAATTCTGCTGTAGTCAAAATCAATATTATATTTGCCCTGGATGCGTCTCATGGGACAAGTTATATGTGCCAGTGCGTCACAACCATCCCATTTTGCAATATCTGCAAGCTCAAGGAAATAATCTTCCATAAATTTATAAACATCAAGCTTGTCATATTCAATCTCTTTAATATCCTGAGTGAAGCCTCTTGGTGTATGCACACTGCTAAGAATAAAGTCATAAGGATATTTTTTTATAACCTTCTTGCTTAATTCAATGTTATAAAGAGGCTGGCCTATTTCAAGACCGATAAGCATAAGCAGCTGACCTTCGAAGGCATTTCTTGCTTTCACACATTCAAAATAGGAGTGAAAGATAACACTGTTATATTTCTGATCAAAAAACTTATCAATTTCACAATGGTCAGTCACAGCAATTGCTCTGAGTCCGTTTTTGACAGCATGCTCGCAGACATACATAGGTGAATGAATTCCGTCGGGTGAATTATCTGAATGAACGTGCATATCAATCAGTCTGGTTCCTGACATATAACTTTCCTCTTTCTAACAAATTTCTCATATTATATATCATAATGAAAAATTATGCAAGTTTTTTTCGAAAATAATGCATATTATTACCTTAAAATACATAGTATATTCAAAAATTACGCTTTACACCTGATAAAGAAATATACATTTTAATATAACAGTTTTACTGCAAGCTTTATTTGACCTCACATCATTTCAGAAATTTCAATTAAATCAAAAATTTTACATTAATAAACCTAATGGCAATTGCAATAATAATACTGCAAACGCAAGAAAACATTATTTCACTAAAGGAGTGTAACAACAATGGCTAAGAGCTCAAACAAAAGTGTAGTTCCCGAGGCAAGAGAGGCTCTTGATAAGTTCAAGATGGAAGCTGCTTCAGAAGTAGGCGTAAATCTCAAGCAGGGTTACAATGGCGACCTCACATCACGTGAAGCCGGCTCAGTTGGCGGTCAGATGGTTAAAAAGATGATCGAAAGCTACGAAAGAAACATGAAATAAATGTCTCTTTAATGAAACTGCCCTTCGCAATTAAGCGAAGGGCAATATTTAACTATTGAATTATTTCATGAGGTAAACTCTTGTTTCATAAGGTCTTGTCATAAAGCCGTTGTGAACAACAGGGTTGTTGTCATAGTTCCAGAGAACAAGCTCTGCAGCTTCGAGATCAAAGTCCTTAGGTGCTCTGAAGGTTGTTTCCTTATCAGTGAATGAGCAGAGAACAAGCATCTTCTGACCTTCATACTTTCTTACATAAGCAAAGATTTCCTTCTGAGTCTTAAGAAGCTCGAAATCACCGTATTTAACAATGTCATTTTCCTTACGGAACTTGAGAAGCTTCTTGTAGTAGTTGAGAATTGAGTGAGGATTATTCTGCTCAGCCTCAACGTTGATTTCAGTATAGTTGGGGTTGATTTCAAACCAGGGCTCATCAGCAGTTGTGAAGCCTGCGTTCTTTTCTGCGCTCCACTGCATGGGAGTTCTTGCATTGTCACGTGCAGCATACTTACAGAACTTCATTGTAACCTTATCGGAAATGCCGAGCTTTCTGAAGAGGTTGTATGTATTGATAGCTGAAACGTCCTTATAACGGTCAATTGTAGGAATGTTTGCATTAAGCATACCGATTTCCTGACCCTGATAAATGAAGGGAGTACCGCTCTGACAGATATACATTGTTGCGAGCATCTTACCGCTCTGCTGTCTGTATTTTTCACTACCGTAACGTGAGATAATTCTGGGCTGGTCATGGTTTTCAATGTAGTTAGCATTCCAAGCAATACCGTGAAGCTGCTTCTGCCAGTTGTTGTAAACCTTCTTGAGCTTACCGGGTCTGAAAGGAGTAACAATCCAGTTTGTAACAACATTGTCACAACCCATGTGCTCGAAGTGGAACATCATATTAAGAAGCTGACCGTCGCCTTCTTTGATGAATTCAAGAGCGCGTTTCGGTGTCATCATGGGAGCTTCACCAACTGTGAAGCAATCGTACTGATCGTAGATTTCCTTAAACTCAGCAAGATACTCCTTAAGGTGAGGACCGTTCATATAATGCTCGATACCGCAAGCAGTGGGAATGGGGAAGCCGTTGGGAAGGCCTTCCTTCTTTGAAATGAAGGTAATAACGTCTTCACGGAAACCGTCAACACCCAGTTCAAGCCAGAAACGGATAATATCCTTAACTTCCTGACGAACCTTGGGGTTATCCATATTGAGGTCAGGCTGTTCCTTAGCAAAAACATGAAGATAATATTTATCAATATCCTTATTGTACTCCCAAGCCTTGCCCTGGAAGGTTGAAAGCCAGTTATTAGGCTCCTTGCCGGGCTTTCTGCCCTTGCGCCAGATATAGTAATCATGGTAAGGATTATCCTCGCCCTTCATACTTTCCTTGAACCACTCATGCTCTGTTGATGTGTGGTTAACAACAAGGTCCATAATAACTTTAAGATCTCTCTTGTGAGCCTCTTCAATAAGAACCTTGAATTCTTCAAGAGTACCGTAATCTTCTGAAATGTCACGATAGTTTGCAATATCATAACCGTAGTCAGCATTGGGTGAAGGATAAAGAGGTGAGAACCAGATAGCATCAACACCTAAATCTTTGATATAGTCAAGCTTTGACATAATACCCTTAAGGTCACCAATACCGTCGCCGTTGCCGTCACAGAAGCTTCTGGGCCATATCTGATAGACGGACATTTCTTTATACCATTTTCTTTCCATATCTATTACTCCTTTATAATTATTAAAAAGGCTGTTTAAAACTTAGCTTTAAACAGCCTGAGTTTCAATTATTTTGCGTTTGCAGCTTTCTTTGCTTCAATTTCAGCAACGAGCTCTCTCTGACGTTTTTCTGTAAGAGTGTAGAAGAACATAGGAGCAGCACATGCAAACATACTGATAACACCTGAAAGAATAAGCACGTTCCAGAGTGCATCGGGATTTGCAACCTGACCTGTAGCGGCGTCGATACCAGCGATGCTCATTGACATAACACCGATGAAAGCACCAACAGCCATACCAATCTTATTGATAAGTGTCTGCATAGCGAAGCAGATGCCTTCGCCACGTTCACCTGTTTTCCATTCAAGATAGTCAACAGTGTCACCGATCATAGCATATGTCATGATGTTGTTAACGCCCTGAGGAATACCAAGAAGTATAAGACCTACTGCGCTGACGATAAGCTTCCAGGGAGCATCATAGCCAACAAAGTACATAACAGTCATAACCACACCGCCGAAGAGGTGAACAATAACATAAGTCCACTTCTTGGTGAATTTCTTGGTGAGCCAGGGAACAAGCAGTGAAGCTACAAGACCGCCGGGGATGACAAGCATTGTGATGATGCCGTATAAGCCTTCGTTCTTAAGGATATATTTTGCGAAATAAAGACCGCCTGTGTATGTGTAAACCATTCTTGCGCCGCCAAGGATACCTGAAAGAACGATAAGAAGAAGCTCTTTGTTCTTGAAGAGGAGCTTGAGGTTGTGGCCGAAAGAGGGAATTTTTTCATCAGTAGCTGTGAAACGCTCCTGAGTGTTCTTGAAGCCATAGAAGAACATAGGCATAGCAAGCACAACAAAAACAACTGCACAGATGAAGTATGTCCACTTAAGAGTGTCAGCATTTGCCTGAACATAATCATTCATAACAGTACCGATAAAGGTGCTTGCTGCTTCTTCAACAGTTTTGCCCTGGTTAGCAACAATTGCAGCAATCTGATCAGCCTTCTCAACGATGATCTGATCAAGGTTAGCTTCTGTATACTTGAATTTAGCGGTAAGACCATTTGTAAGAATGGGCACACCAACTGTAACGATACCAGCGCCTAATGTGCAGACAAGACGTGCAACTGTGAGAATGTTGCCTCTGACGGTTGTGTCATTTGTAAGACAGGTTGAAAGACCCCAGTAAGGAACGTCAGCAACTGTGTAAACAACTGACCAGATAACATAAAGAACTGAAACTACAACGAATGTCCACATTGCTTTTGCTTCAAAAACAGGAAGGAAGCAAAGAATTGTGCAAACACCGATGGGAATAGCCATCCACTTGAGATAAGGACGACATTTACCCCATTTTGTTCTTGTCTTATCAACGATTGAACCCATGATAGGATCGTTGAAAGCATCAAATATACGGGTAGCAAGCATAAGGAAAGCAACAGCTATTGCACCGCTGACACCGCCGACCATTACACCGTCTGCACCAAAAAGAAGTGCGTCTGTTAAGAAAACTGTGAGATATGAGCCGATAATTGTGCAGATAAAATTCTGACCAAAACCGGCAACACTGTAGGCAATAGCCTCTTTAGGCTGAACACCTTTATCGGGTGTGGTGCCAAAAAGTTTGTGAAGTAAAGCTTGAATTTGCATTTTACCTTCTCCTTTGATTTTTTTCGTATTAAGTATTGTATCATATTAACCATAAAAAGGCAAGGTTTTTAAGTTGTTTTGTGTAAATTAAATATTAATTTTTATATTAAAAAGACGGCCGAATGACCGTCTTTTCATCATTTGATAATTTTTTTCAGATAATGACCCGTGTAAGATTTATCACACATAATAATTTCCTCGGGAGTGCCTTCAGCCACAACGGTGCCGCCGCCGTCCCCACCTTCAGGGCCAAGGTCAATGACGTGGTCTGCTGACTTGATAACATCAAGATTATGTTCAATGACCACAACACTATTGCCGCTGTCTACAAGAGTCTGCAGAACATTAATAAGTCTGTGAACATCAGCAGTATGAAGACCTGTTGTAGGCTCGTCAAGAATATAGATAGTTCTGCCCGTTGCAGTTTTAGAAAGCTCGGTTGAAAGCTTCACTCGCTGAGCCTCGCCACCTGAAAGAGTTGTTGCAGGCTGACCTATTTTAACATAGCCAAGACCAACATCATATAAGGTTTTCAGTTTCTTATAGATTTTGGGAATATTTTCAAAGAAAACCATGCCCTCTTCGATTGTCATTTCAAGCACATCATATATTGACTTACCTTTATATTTGACACTGAGAGTTTCATTGTTATAACGCATACCCTTGCAAACTTCACAAGGCACATAAATATCAGCAAGAAAATGCATTTCAATTTTCACAATGCCGTCACCCTGACATGCTTCACATCTGCCGCCTTTGACATTGAATGAGAAACGACTTGCAGTGAAGCCCTTTGCCTTCGAATCCGTTGTCATGGCGAACAGCTCTCTGATATCGTTGAAAACGCCTGTATATGTTGCAGGGTTTGAACGAGGAGTTCTGCCTATGGGTGACTGGTCGATATCGATAACCTTATCCAGGTACTCGGTGCCTTCCATTTTTCTGAATCTTCCCGGGTACTGCTTGGCACCGTTAAGCTCGTTTGACAGATGCTTATAAAGAATCTCGTTAATAAGAGAAGACTTACCCGAGCCGGAAACACCGGTCACGCAAACAAATTTGCCAAGAGGTATTTCAACATCAATGTTTTTAAGGTTGTTCTCCCCTGCTCCGTAAATTTTAATGCTCTTGCCGTTTCCATTACGTCTCTTTTCAGGTACAGGAATTTTCATTCTGCCTGAGAGATATTGCCCTGTAATTGAATTTTCACAGTTTTTGATATCATCAGCACTACCCTGGCAGACAATCTTTCCACCGTGTATGCCCGCTCCCGGGCCAACATCAACAATATGGTCAGCCTCAAGCATTGTATCTTCATCGTGCTCAACAACAATAAGTGTGTTGCCTATATCGCGAAGGTGCTTGAGAGTATTTATCAGCTTTGCATTATCTCTCTGATGCAAGCCGATGCTTGGCTCGTCAAGAATATAGAGAACACCGACAAGTGACGAGCCGATCTGAGTGGCAAGTCTGATTCTCTGGCTTTCACCACCCGAAAGTGAGCTGGACTGCCTTGCCAGAGTAAGATAATTAAGTCCGACACTTTCAAGGAATGAAAGTCTTTCGATAATTTCTTTTATAATAAGATTTGCAATTATAAGCTCTCTTTTGCTAAGCTTTTCAGGGAGTGATTTAATAAAAGACAATGCATCCGAAATTGAAAGAGAACATATTTCATGTATGTTTTTATCACAAACAGTTACACTCAGTGCCTCTTTTGAAAGACGCGCGCCACCACATTCCTGACATTCACGAGTTGACATAAGCTGTTCAATCTCACGGCGGGAAATCTCGCTGTTTGAATCATTGAAACGTCTTTGAAGGTTATTGACAAGACCTTCAAATTCAGTGTAGTATACACCGCCGCCATAGCTGGTGGTGCGTTCCATTTTAAGCTTTTCTCCCTTTGTGCCGTAAAGAAGCGCCTCATAAGCCTCGTAAGAAAAATCCTCAATCGGTGTATCAAGAGTGAAACCAAAGCGATCACCTAAAGCCTTATAGTACATTCCGGCAATGCTTGAGGAATCCTTTGCGCCCCAGCCGAATGCCTTGATAGCACCCTGAGCAATAGAAAGCTTTCTGTCAGGGATAATAAGGTCAGGTGAAATTTCCATAAATACACCAAGACCTGAACACTTCTTGCATGAACCGAAAGGACTGTTAAAGGAAAACATTCTGGGCGTAATTTCACCGAAGCTTACCCCGTGATCAGGGCAGGCATAGTTAAGTGAAAAAGTAAGCTCACTCTCCCCTATTACATCAACAATCAACAGACCGTCAGCAAGCTTTGTTGCAGTTTCAATTGAATCTGCAAGGCGTGATTTTATCCCGTCTTTTATAACAAGTCGGTCAACAACCACTTCAATGTTATGCTTCTTGTTCTTTTCAAGCTTAATCTTTTCAGATAAATCATATATTATTGAGTCTATTCTGACTCTGACAAAGCCTGACTTTCTGATGTTTTCCAGTTCTTTTACATATTCACCTTTTCGGCCTCTGACAATCGGCGCAAGAATCTGGATTCTTGTTCCCTCAGCTAAAGACTCAATTTTTTCAACTATCTGATCAACCGTCTGCTGCTTGATTTCCTTGCCGCAAACAGTGCAGTGCGGAACACCGATTCTGGCATAGAGCAAACGAAGATAGTCATATATTTCAGTTATTGTGCCCACAGTAGAACGTGGGTTTTTAGATGTTGTTTTCTGATCAATTGAAATAGCAGGAGACAATCCTTCGATGTAGTCAACATCAGGCTTTTCCATCTGACCGAGAAACTGTCGTGCATAGGAAGACAGGGATTCAACATATCGTCTTTGTCCCTCTGCGTAAATTGTATCAAATGCAAGTGAGGATTTACCTGAGCCCGAAAGGCCTGTAAATACTACTAGCTTATCTCTCGGAATTGACAAATCAATGTTTTTGAGATTGTGCTCTCTCGCACCCTTTATAATTAAATCTTTTTGTGACATAATACACCTGACCTGTTACATTATACTTTTAAGCTTTTCAATTTTATCACGAAGATATGCAGCATGCTCAAATTCGAGTATCTTGGCAGCGGCTTTCATTTCGTTTGTA
>JAZNUW010000015.1:0-3881 GCA_045592465.1 Acutalibacteraceae bacterium
TTGAGATCGGCTGATGAATATATTGATAACATATCAAAAAATATTACTTCAAAGCAGATTGCAATCGGCGAAGATCTCGACTATAAAACAATCATAAAAGATTATGAAACCAAAATCAAAGAGCTTAAAAGCTCATATAAAATTGTCAAGAAAATTACATCACCTTATGCCGGTTATTTTGTCAGTTATGTTGACGGATTTGAGCAGGCGATAAGCTATTCTGATGTTGAAGATAAAAAAATTACCCAGGGCGAGGGTGGCAGACTCATTTCTCTTGATTCAGATAAAAATGACGGTGCGTACGGCAAAATTATTGCTCAGCACACGTGGTACTATATATTCGATACTGAGGTAAGCCTTTCCTCTACTTTGCAGGTCGGTTATTGGGTTAAGGTTTCCTTTGACGAAATCGGAATTAAAAATCTTAATATGAAGGTTTATGATATATCTGATTCCGACAACGGTAAGGTTACTGTCACTCTCAGATGTACCTCAATGAATGAAGAACTTGCAAAAATCAGAAAAGAGGCCGCTTCAATTACCCTTGATGAATATAACGGATTCAGAATCAGTAACGAGGCGCTGACCGAAAACGATAAGGGTATCACCGGCGTTTATGTTGTTATGGGAAATATCATGAAGTTTTCACCTGTTAATATCATTTATTACGGTGACGGATACGTTGTAGCTTCAGGTGAGAAAATGCTCCGTGATGAAAACAATAAGGCGGAAGGCTATTATCATGTGCTTAAGCTTTATGATAAAATTATTGTGAAAGGACTGAATCTTGAAGATGGACGTATTATCGAGTGAGGAACGACTTAAAAATATTGAACACAATATCAGATATATAAAATCCAGAATTGCCAAGGCAGCTGAAGAAAGCGGCAGAAATCCCGAAGACGTAAGGCTGATGGCTGTGACAAAAACGGTTGAGCCGATATTTATAAATCATGCAATTGAGTGTGGGATTGACCTTATCGGTGAAAATAAAGTGCAGGAATTTCTTTCCAAGAAGCCTTATCTTAAGCTTGACGGCGTTCAGGCGCACCTTATAGGTCATCTTCAGACAAATAAAGTCAGACAGATAGTTTCAGAGGTTTCTATGATTCAGTCTGTTGACAGCATAAAGCTTGCCAAGGAAATTTCAAAAAGAAGCGAAATGGCCGGCATTACAACCGAATGTCTTATTGAAATCAACATCGGTGAGGAAGAAAGCAAAACCGGTCTTGCGCTCAGTCAATTAGAAGAGCTTTTAAAAGAAATTGCATCTTTGCCGGGTATTAAAATCAAAGGTCTTATGTCGATTCCTCCCGTTTGTGACAGTGAGGCTGAGGCAGAGAAATATTTTTCACAATTGAGAGAGATTTTTATTGACATAAAGGCTAAAAAAATAGATAATGTAGATATGGATATACTTTCTATGGGAATGTCAGGTGATTATGAAGCTGCTGTCAGAAACGGCTCAACTCTTGTCAGAGTCGGTTCAGCACTTTTCGGTCCCAGATTATATTGATAAGGAGATAAAAAAATGGATATTAAAAATATTTTTGGCAAGGTACAGAATCTTAAAAGCTTAATCGAAGCAGACGATGACGATTTACTTGATGATGCATCAAGCAGTGATGATTATGAGGATGCTAAGCCCTCAAAGGCAGCAAAAGGCATTTTTGATGACGATGAGGAGGATTCAAATATAGCTGAGTTTGCTTCACCTTTCAGTTATTCACCCACAGCTGCTCTGCCTAAATTTGACAGTGATTTTTCGGGTGATTTCCCCACAATTAACGGCGTGGACAGCGCTGCTTCAACACCTAAGAATACATCAAACCTCTATGATATAAAGTCGGCTTCACCGCGTTCAGCTTCCAAGTTTAAGCTGACATTTATTTCACTTCATGATATTTATGATGCAAAAAATGTTGCAAATCTCATGATGGATAAGTCTTCTATTGTTGTGCTTAATCTTTCATATCTCAATGATGAAGATAGCAGAAGAGCTATGGATTTCCTTGACGGTGCCAAGTATGTAACCAAGAGTGTTTTTGCAAGATTTACAGACACAATCTGTGCATTTATGCCTTCGGATATTGAACTTCACGGCGATTTTTATAATCAGGTTGAATTATAATCTAGAAAATTAAATAAAGAGAAGGAGAGAGCAAAATGTCTGACAACAATATTTTTAACTATTCTTTTTCATCAGCAGGCAAAAACAAATATTATGCTTCAGAGGTTGATGAGTTTCTCAGAGCAGTAGCTGACAGTTATGAAACTATGCAAAGAAACTACAAGGCTCTCGAAAAGAAAATGAAAACCCTCGGTCCTGCAATTGAGGAATATAACAACAATAAAAGCATTATTTATTCTGCAATTGTCAGAGTTGAAAGCTATGTTGAATCGGTTAAGGCTGAAGCAAATGAGCATTCTGCTGAGATTCTCAGAAAAGCAAGTGAAGAAGCTGAAACAATGCTTCTGACAAAGAAGGCAGAGGCGGAGGCGTACTATTACAACACAACTCACGATGCTGAAGAAAAGCTGCTTAAGCTTCAGAAAGATATTGAGATTATTGAAAAACAGTCTGAAGCTCTTCAGGAAAAATATCTGAGCGAAACCAAAGAAAAAGCAGCTGAAATCATTGATAACGCAAAGACAAAAGCTGCTGAAATTGTTGCTGCAGCATATCACGATGCAAAAGATGCAAGACAGCAGAGTGAAGATATTATCGCGGCCACAAGCGCAGAGCTTGAACGTCTCAAGGCTGAAATAGCCAGATATAAAAACGAAATTTTCAGCGTTGTTGCAACAATCAAGCCTGCCGTTGATTCAATAAGCGACGGAGCAAAATTTGAGTTTCATCCCACTGAGGTCGAAGTTGACACTGAAAACCTTGCGGATGAATTGCCCGAATTTGAACTTGACATAGATCTTGATGTCGCACAGGACGAAGAAGATAATGATCCTTTTGAAGATATAAGCTCATTTACCAGTCCTCAGGATATTCCGCCGGAAGATATGGGAATTGCTTTCAGTGTACCTGAGTACAATGAGGCTGATGATGAGCCTGACGAGGTTCAGCCGGTTTTCCCTGAATTCAGCAGCGGAATCTTCTCGGATGACAGCTCTGACGAAGGTCCTGTTGAATTTTCGTATCAGCCTGACCTGGATGATATCTTCGACGACCTTGATGATTAATTTCAGTTACGGAAGAAGTGCAGCTATTGAAAAACAGATTTTCATCAAACCTTAAAATCAGTATATTTTCTATTGTGTCCATAATCTGTTTAGTCGGCATTGATCAGCTGATTAAGTATTTTATTGATATTTATCTTAAGCCGATCGGCTCAAAGCTTGTTATTCCCTCAGTTTTGCAGTTAAGCTACTATGAAAATGACGGTGCTATGATGGGAATGATGGGTGGCAAAACAACTATTATGACAATTTTTGCCTTTCTTTGTCTTGTTTTAGTGTGTTATGTTCTTTACACAGGCAAGCTTGGCTTCGGGCTCGATTTCTGGTGTGTTGTTTTTATAACTGCCGGCGGTATCGGTAACATCATAGACAGAATTTTCCGCGGATATGTTATTGATTATATTGAGGTACTGTTTGTTGATTTCTATATTTTCAATTTTGCTGACTGTCTTGTAACCTGCGGAGCATTTGTCATAATATTCAGTCAGATTTATGCGATGATAAAAGAATCAAAGAATAACAAAAATAAGAAAGAGATAGTCACCGATGATTAATGCACATATTATAAGTGTAACTGATGAAAAAGCAGGGGAGCGCATAGATAAAATCATCTGTAGCGCTGTCGAAGGCCTCAGCCGCAGTGCCGTGCAGAAAATCATTGATGAAGGTGCTGTGAGTGTTGGCGGCAA
>JAZNUW010000016.1:0-4776 GCA_045592465.1 Acutalibacteraceae bacterium
ATTTATAAGCACTTACGAAATTACGCTTGAAAAGATTGCAATGGTTCCGTTGGTATTCTATTTAACGCAATTATTTATCGATCTTGCAGCTACCAAATTTGCTGATAAGATAGGATATCGCATCTGCGTTATCGCGTCCCAAGTATTATCTGCCGTAGGTCTTGTCTTAATGGCAATCTTGCCGGAAGTACTTCCTGTACCATTTATAGGTATTCTGATTTCAGTAGTGTTTTACGCCATGGGAAGCGGACTTATTGAGGTTTTGGTAAGTCCCATTGTTGAAGCGTGTCCATTTGAGAATAAGGAAGGAATGATGAGTCTGTTGCATTCCTTCTATTGCTGGGGTGCAATGGGCGTTGTTTTGGGTTCTACTCTCTTTTTTGCTGTATTCAGCATAGAGAATTGGAAGATGCTTGCTTTCATTTGGGCATTAGTGCCACTATTCAACACCTTTAATTTTATCAACTGTCCTATAGAGCAATTGATCGAGGACGGTAAGAGTATGGGTATTGGCAAACTGCTAAAAACCCCAATATTTTGGTTGATGATAATACTAATGGTGTGTTCAGGTGCGTCAGAAGCAACTATGGCTCAATGGGCATCAGCATTTACCGAGTCGGCTATCGGTGTATCAAAAACAGTTGGTGATCTGGCCGGCCCGTGTTTATTTGCAATGTTTATGGGTATATCGCGTATGCTATATGGAAAATTCAGTGAAAAACTTGATTTGACCAAAGTTATGCTTGTCTGTGGTGGAATGTGTGCCGGCTGTTATTTGTTAGCTTCACTGTCTACATTGCCGATTCTCGGGCTTGCAGGTTGTGCATTTTGCGGTTTAGCAGTCGGTATTATGTGGCCCGGTTCTATCAGTATATCCTCGCAGAAATGTCCAAGGGGTGGAACTGCAATGTTCGCATTCCTGGCATTAGCCGGTGATTTGGGTGCTATGGCAAGTCCCGCTATGGTAGGAAGCCTTTCCGAAATGGCAGGCGGTAATCTTAAAATGGGATTGCTTGTAGCAACGGTATTTCCTGTAGTACTTGTATTCGGCTTGCTGATTCTAAAGAGAAAGGTTAATAAAGCAACAAACAGAGAAGAATTAGTTTAACCCCTGACCGTAAAAGTCAGGGGAATTTCATTACCACAGGTTGAAAAGCTTAACCAGACTGTGATATAATTTGCTCGGAAGCTTAACTATGTGGAGGTGTCGTGATGAAGTTTAAAAATCCTATGCTTGTAGTGACTGATATAGATAAGTCCGTTGAATTTTATAAAAAGGTGTTCGGTTTTCATGTGATTATGGATTTCGGAGCAAATAAAACTCTGACAGGCGGTTTAGCTTTGCAGACACTTGAAACATGGCAGGAATTTATTGGCAGTGAGGATATTTCTTTCGGCGCAAACAGTTCAGAAATTTATTTTGAAGAGGAAAACTTTGATGCTTTTGCGGAAAAGCTGAAAGCCTGTGAAGTGGAATATGTCCACCCTGTCAAGGAGCATTCATGGGGACAGAGAGTAGTCCGAATTTATGACCCGGACAAGCATATTATTGAGATTGGCGAGAATATAAAATCAGTGTGCAAACGCTTTTTGGATAGCGGTATGACACCGAAGCAAGCCGCAGAGCGTATGGATGTACCCTTGAAGTTCGTCAAAGCCTGTATGCGCTGAACTTCACTTTGCTGAATAACAACTATCAACACAACGGAGAACGATATGAATAAAATTATAGAAATAACAGATTTTCTTGCTCCCGAGCTGGACGTATATGCACGTTTAACCGAAGTGCAGCTGTTAAACAGGGAGTACCCCGAAAAAGGCTTGTTTATAGCAGAAAGCCCAAAGGTTATTGAAAGAGCTCTCGATGCGGGGTACGAGCCGGTTTCGTGCCTTATGGAGAAAAGGCATATTGAGGGCGAAGGTAAGGAAATTCTTGACAGAATAAAGGATGTGCCTGTTTTTTGCGCCGAATTTGATATACTCACGCAGCTGACAGGCTTCAAACTTACCAGAGGTATGCTGTGTGCTATGAAACGAAAGCCGCTGGCTGATATAAAAGAAATATGCGAAAATAAAAAAAGAATAGTTATACTCGATAAGGTTATGAATCCGACTAATGTGGGTGCTATAATCCGCTCAGCTGCAGCACTCGGAATGGACGCAGTAATCCTCACTCCCGGCTGCTCAGACCCTCTTTACAGACGAGCAGCAAGAGTCAGCATGGGTACCGTGTTTCAGATTGAGTGGACATTTTTGCAGGATGACAGTCTTGATGAAATAAAGGCTCTCGGCTTTAAAACCGTAGCGATGGCGCTCAAGGATAATTCTCCTTCTATCAATGATCCGAGGCTGGCCGAAGAAGATAAGCTTGCAATTATTATGGGAACAGAGGGCGACGGCCTTTCTGACAGTACCATAGCTAACTGCGATTTTACTGTGAAAATACCCATGTATCACGGTGTTGATTCGCTGAATGTTGCTGCCGCTTCCGCAGTGGCTTTCTATCAGCTTGGCAATAAGCAGAGGTGAATTATGGCTTCAAGCAGTGACTATCTGACATTCATACTTGAACAGCTGTCAGATCTGAATGAAATAACATATAGGGCAATGATGGGGGAATACATCATATACTATAAAGGCAAAATTATCGGCGGTATCTATGATGACAGGCTGCTTGTAAAGCCTGTTAAGGCAGCCGTTTCACTTATGCCCGATGCAGTTTATGAATCGCCTTATGAGGGCGCAAAGGAAATGCTCATGGTTGATAATGTTGACAGCCGGGAGTTTCTGGCAGAGCTGTTTAATGCAATGTATGATGAGCTTCCTGAGCCGAAGAAAAAGAGATAAATAAGAAAAATCATATCGGGATTTCACAAGCGAGCGCAACAGACAGTTGCTTGTTTTCCGTATTCTGCAGTGATATAATGCTTCTGAGGTGAAAATTATGCAAACAAAAGATATTATACGTGAACTCAGAACAAAAAACGGATTTTCACAGGATGACCTTGCCGAAAAAGTATTTGTCACCCGTCAGGCGGTATCACGTTGGGAAAACGGTGAAACTATACCGAACACAGAAACATTGAAGCTGCTGTCAAAGCTTTTTGATGTTTCCATAAATACTCTTCTCGGATCTCCCCGTGAGCTTATATGCCAATGCTGCGGTATGCCTCTTAAGGATGCCGACATCAGCAAGGAAAAAGACGGCATTTTCAACGAAGAATACTGTAAATGGTGCTATGCTGACGGAGAGTATATGTATCACGATATGGACGATTTAATTGATGTCTGTGTAGGGCATATGGCAAATGAGCAGTTCACAGCCGAGCAGGTGCGGGAATATATGAAGTCAATGCTCCCGAAACTCGATTATTGGAAGAGATATAAAAATCTTGGCGGTGCAGAAAAGTTTGAAGAGTTCAAAACTCAGCTTATCGATGAAATAAATGCTTTAAATATAGAAGGCATGCCGAAGGTCGAAAAGCTTAATGCACTCGTTGGTGCCTATATCAACCTTGAATACAGACTGCCTAACGGCAAAACCGTAAAATTCCTTGATGACGGTGCAACCTATTTAGGAAATCAGCTGGAATGTGAATTCGGTGGTGACAGGTGCTTTGGCATTGCCGCCAATATGGATTTTATTCTTGTGTGCACTTATGAAGAAAACGGAGAAAATCCTGAGCTGGTTGTTTATAAAAAGAGATAATAAAGCTGAACCCCTGACTGTAAAAAAAAGTCAGGGGTGTTTTATTTGCTTAAGACAATTATTGCTTTATCTACAATCTGAATTTGCTCTGTTTGGGTAACAAAGGTTACAAAAAAACAATATGTGTATTATTATTGCTTTGTTTCAAAAACAGAAATTTATTTTATGAACTATGTGTTAATATATAATTAAATATTATTTCATCAAATCAAGGAGGAATATATATGAAACTTTTTAAGAAACCACTGAGTGTGTTGCTTGTAGCACTTATGCTCTTAAGCTGTATCAGTGTGGGCTTCAGCCCTCTCACAGCTATGGCTGCAACACCGACAAGCGCACAGCTTAAGGCTGCGTTTCAGGCAATTACAAACACCACCGATCTTACCAATGGAGACGGTTCACTTCTCAATGCGGCAGATTTGCTCTATACTTGGGCAAACGCAATTGCTGTAACAAGCGCCAACGGAATCGGCGGTTCATATGACAACCCCACGTTGACTGCAAAAGACAATAACTCTATTGTTAATCTCAATTCAGGTGCAAAGGGTGCTATAGGAAGTGCATACAATGCTCTTATTGACAATCTTCTGCCCACATCAGGTGTTTATGACGACTCAGGCTATCGTAACACTTATAAAGCAGGCAACTATACGGAATGGGGTCAGCCCGGCTTTAATACGGGCAAGCTTTCCTATTCGGTTACATCCTCACCGTCAAAGTCTGTGACTGTATCTGCAAACATTACAAAGGTTCTGAAAACTTATGCATCTGTTGATGATGTCCCTTCATCAATTTTGCTTAAGGCGACCTATAATTATAACCATGCACGTAAAGACGGATATCGCACCAAGTATGAAAACATAAACTGGGGTGCTCGCAGAACATGGTATTGGCGTACATATTCATGGCATTATTTTTCAGCAAAGCCCTCAAGAACAAATGTAACGACCAACACACAGGCTTACAAAGACCTTCATGCATTCAATGATTATTTCTTCAAGACCAATCTTGTTGATACACCGCTTAAAACACTTTGCGATAATTATACTGCGGCTCAGCTGCAGGGA
>JAZNUW010000017.1:0-27848 GCA_045592465.1 Acutalibacteraceae bacterium
CTTTTTGCGATCCTTGCCCATACGCTCAAACTTAACCTTACCGTCGATAAGAGCGAAAAGTGAATCGTCTGAACCTCTGCCAACGTTGTTACCGGGATGGATGTGAGTACCACGCTGCTTTACGAGGATGTTGCCTGCAAGAACGAACTGACCGTCTGCACGCTTAACACCAAGTCTCTTTGATTCAGAGTCACGACCGTTACGGGTTGAACCCATACCTTTTTTGTGAGCAAATAACTGGATATTTATCTTAAGCATTTGTTACACCTCCGTATTATTCTTAAACAGTTTCTGTTTTGCAGGAAATATATTCACTGTAATCCCCTGCAAGTGATTCGAGATGAAGTTTTAAACCTTTCAGATGATTTTCAGCTTCAGTGAGCTTATCTTTGAGAACAAATCTGAAATATGCCTCGCTAACCTCTATGTCAGCCTTCGCACCCACAATTTCTGTTAAGGTGTTGGCTGTCAGATATGCCGCTGAGGAAACGCTTGCACAAACAATGTCGTAACCCTCTTCGTCAAATCCGCTGTGGTCTTTTATAAGAAAGCCTGTGAGCTTTTCATCTTTTTCGTAAAAAACTACCTTCGTCATAACTTAAGCGTTGATAGCTGAAATTTCAACCTTTGTGTAGGGCTGTCTGTGACCCATCTTACGCTTAGCATTCTTCTTGGGCTTGTAAGTAAATACTGTGATTTTCTTACCCTTACCGTTCTTGATTGCCTTTGCTGTTACTGTTGCGCCGTCAACATAGGGAGCACCAACCTTGATGCCGTCGTCTGCGCCAACTGCGATAACCTTGTCAAAGGTAACTTCGGAGTCTGCTTCTACGTCAAGCTTTTCGATGAAGAGTGTATCGCCTGCTTCTACCTTATACTGCTTGCCGCCTGTTTCGATAATTGCGTACATTTTTCTTTCCTTCCTTTATTATGGACTCGCTGATATGAGGCAGATATTTCTATCTTTTTGGCATGACAAATCACGCCGCCTTTTACATGCGGTATGAACGAGTATATCATAAGACATTCACTTTGTCAATGAAAAAATGCAAGTTTTTTTAAACTTTTTATTACATTATATATACTCATAATCAGGGCACAGATTCTGCATCTGTGCCCCGGGTTAAATATTGTTATGCAACGTCTTCGCTTTTTGCTGCAAAAGCCTTTTCGTCTTCCTTTGAAATGTTATAGATAAACTTCATAGCGAGGAATGCGATAAGTGAGCCAACTGCAAGAACGATGAAGTAAAGGCTCTTAACCTTTTCACCGAAGTCTGCAGCCTGAACTGCGTTTTCACCTTCAACAAAGCCGATAGCAACAAGGCCCCATGAAACAACAGCCTGACCGATACCCTGAGCAAGCTTACGGAAGAAGGAATAAAGAGCATAAAGTGAGCCCTCTTCACTCTTGCCTGTTTTGCGATAGCTGACCTCGATGCAGTCTGCAACAATAGCCCATACTGAAATCTGGAATACGGCATTACCGATGTTAAGGCCCATAAGGCAGAGTATATAAAGAATCATACCCTTCATATCAGCGGTCATAGGAACGAACATTGCAGCGATACCTGAAATAGTACCGATAAGCATTGTTGTGACGATAACGTTCTTCTTGCCGAATTTAGCTGTAATTTTGCCAACAATAGCCATGAAAACAATCATGGGCGCATATGAGCCTATCATAGCAATGCCGACCTTACCTGTATCCTTGAAGAAGTACTGGAAGACCATATTGTTAAGAGCCATTGTTGAATTGAAAAGAGCAACTGAAGCAACTGTTGCAATTGTTGCACCAACCATAGCTCTGTTTGTGAAGAATGACTTGAATGCTGAGAAGAAGGCTGTCATACCGGTTGTATTCTGACCTTCATCATTACGCTGAACTCTTTCTTTAACGAGCTTTGTGGTACCCCAGAGAGTTGCAAAAGCAACAATTGACATAACAAGAGCAACGGGAAGAAGTGTTTCACCCTTGAGTACTTCTTCGGTGATGCCTGTTACAGGGTTTTCTACCTTATTATAAACGATGCCGGGAAGAACAATCATAATTACAATTGCAGGAAGAGCTGCACCGATGCTGCGGAAGGTTGAAAGTGAAACTCTCTGCTGAGGGTCATCTGTGATAACACTGTGGAGTGAGCCGTAGGGCACGTTAACCATAGTGTAGGCAATTGACCACAGGCAATAAGCTGCAAGGCACCATGCATATTTGCCCCAATAGGGAAGTGCAGTAACAGGTGCAAAAATCATTATATTGAAGATCACAAGGATAAGTCCGCCTGCTATAATCCAAGGCATATACTTACTCTTTTTGCCAAGTCTTTTTGTGTCAACAAGGTTGCCGATAACAACATCGTTAACAGCATCAAATGCTTTTGAAATAAGGATGATTACGGCATAGTCCTCTGCTCTGATACCGATATACTGCAGATAGAAAAGCTGCATAAAGGTCGAAACAAGCTGGAATGAAAAACCACAGCCCATATCGCCCATGGCATAACCGAGCTTATCCTGCCAGCCAAAGGGTCTGATTGTGTTAGTCTTACTCATTGTTTTATTCTCCTTAAAACTTTTATTTTATCTCAGCAGGCAAACCTGCAGCTTACCTGCTTATTTACTCTTTTGCCCTTTCCGGGCTTACTGTTGCCAAAAAAGCAGTCAAAAACGCGGATATTATTCTTTATCTCTGCACTCTGCCGCTTGCGTCGCCGCCTGCAAGCTTTTCAACCTCTGCCACTGTCACACGGTTGTAGTCGCCTTCAATTGAATGCTTGAGAGCTGAAGCTGCAACTGCAAATTCAATAGCACTCTGTGAATCCTTGCCGCTGAGGAGTGAATAGATAAGTCCGCCGCCGAAGCTGTCGCCACCGCCTACACGGTCAACGATATGAAGGTGATATTCCTTTGAGAAGCAGTAGTTTTCACCGTCATAGAGCATACCTGCCCAGTCGTTATCGTTAGCAGAAATTGATGAACGAAGAGTGATAGCAACCTTTTCAAAATTGAAAGTATCCATCAGCTGCTTAGCCACACTCTTATAGCCTTCTTTGTCAAGCTTGCCGCCGTAAATATCTGTGTTTTCAGCTTCAATGCCGAATACATCCTTAGCATCTTCTTCGTTTGAAATGCAAACGTCAACATATTCACAAAGCTTTGTCATAGCTTCACGTGCCTGCTGTCTTGTCCAGAGCTTGCCTCTGTAGTTAAGGTCACATGAAATCTTTACGCCTTTAGCCTTGGCTGCCTTACAAGCATCAATGCAGATTTCGACAAGGTTTTCACCCAGTGCCGGAGTGATGCCTGTGAAATGGAACCAGTCAGCGCCCTCAAAAATCTTATCCCAGTCGAAATCTTCTCTCTTTGCCATCTGAATAGCTGAATAAGCTCTGTCATAAATGCAAACTGAGCCTCTCTGGGACGCGCCTTTTTCGAGGAAGTAGATACCTAGTCTGTCGCCGCCTCTTACAATATCCTTTGTGTCAACGCCGAGACCGCGAAGTGAATTCACAGCACCCTGACCGATTGCATGTGCAGGAAGCTTTGTTACAAAAGAAGCATCCATGCCGTAATTGGCGAGTGACACTGCCACATTTGCTTCGCCACCGCCGAAGGTAGCCTGCATTGTGTCGTTCTGGAAGAAACGAAGATAGCCTTCAGGAGCAAGGCGAAGCATAATTTCACCGAATGTTACAATTCTTTTTGCCATTTTTATATACCTCACAAAAATAATTTATTTAGTTTCGATGCAGATATCGAAGCCTGCAATTGTGTTTTTAAGACCGAAGCAGGTTACGTTACCCTTCTTGTCATACCAGATATCGGGATCAATTTCTGCACCCATTCTCTGAAGATAAGCCATAGCTCTGTTGCCGCAGAGAGTGTTGATAATGATGCAGCCCTTTGCACCGCTTTCATCTTTCATAAAGCTGATGTCACCTGCTGACACATTGCAGTCTGACTCTTTATAGTTAAAGCCGAAGAGATTGCAGAGAAGCTTAGCCTCAGCCTTTGCATCCTCGTCATAAATAACAACGCCACCGAGCTTGAAGCCGAGCATTGTTTTAACAGCTTCCTTACACTTGCTTGTGATGCCTTCCCAGTTGCCTTCAGCAATATCTGCACCTGTTGCAAGCCATGTGCCGCCGCAGGCAATTATGCGGTCAAACGAAAGGTAATCGTTGAGATTTTTAGCATTTACACCACCTGTAGGCATCCATTTAGCTGCCTGATAGGGGCCTGCAAGAGCCTTGAGCTTAGCAACACCGCCGTTTGCTTCAGCAGGGAAGAACTTAATATTGGTAAGGCCCA
The DNA here is from genome assembly GCA_045592465.1 of Acutalibacteraceae bacterium. Classification (GTDB taxonomy): domain Bacteria; phylum Bacillota; class Clostridia; order Oscillospirales; family Acutalibacteraceae; genus UBA6857. The sequence continues at coordinate 4,311 of JAZNUW010000017.1, forward strand.
TGCTCATAGCCTGCTCCATTTCACCGGGAGTTGCTGCACCGGGCATCATAGGGATACCGAGGGACTTGATATATGCCACCATCTCAGGATTGAAGCCGGGAGTAACAATAAACTTTGCGCCTGCTGCCACAGCTCTGTCTGCCTGTTCCTTTGTGAGAACTGTGCCTGCACCAACAAGTACATCGGGGCATTCTGCAGTGATTCTTCTGATTGATTCTTCGGCAGCTGCAGTTCTGAATGTGATTTCAGCTGCGGGAAGGCCGCCTTCGCTAAGTGCCTTTGCAAGAGGTACTGCCTTATCGGCATCGTCAATAGCCACAACGGGAATGATGCCTAATTCATAAATTGTCTTGAACATATCCATTTTATTTCATCTCCAATAAGAATATTATGTGTTTTCTGATATTCGCCCTCGCCGGGCGGGCATTCTTTTTCCTGACGCGGAAAAAGAATCAAAAACGCGTTAATGATTTTTTTATACGCCGCTGTATGATGAGAAGCCGCCGTCAACGGGAAGTACAACACCTGTGATAAAGCCTGCAGCGTCATTATTGATAAGGAAGAGAAGCGCGCCGTCAAGCTCGTGTGCCTCGCCGAAACGTCCCATAGGAGTTGCAGAAAGAATCTTGTCTGTTCTGGGTGTGGGTGAACCGTCGGGATTCCACAGAAGTGCTGCATTCTGCTTTGTTGAGAAGAAGCCGGGAGCAATTGCATTGACTCTGATTCCCTCTTTTGAGAAGTGAACGGCAAGCCACTTTGTGAAGTTTGAAACTGCAGCCTTGGCACCTGAATACGCAGGAATCTTTGTCAGAGGAGTGAATGCATTCATTGATGAGATGTTGATAATGTTGCAGCCCTCTCTGCCGAGCATCTGTTTAGCAAATGCCTGAGTGGGAATAAGTGTGCCTAAGATGTTAAGGTTAAACACAAAGGAAACACCGTCTGAATCAAGGTTAAAGAAGTTTTTGCAATCCTCGTCGATATCTCCGCTGAAATAATATTCCTTATCAGTGGTTGCCCTGGGGTTGTTGCCGCCTGCACCGTTGAGAAGAATATCACAAAGGCCTAAATCTGCCTTCACTGCTTCAGCCACAGCATTACAGCTTTCTTTATCGAGTACGTTGCACTTATATGCCTTTGCAACACCGCCCTGAGCAGTGATTTCATCGGCAAAGCCCTTTGCAGCTTCTTCGTTAATATCAAGAAGTGCAACCTTGGCACCTGCAGCTGCAAGAGTTTTTGCAAAGCTTGAGCAAAGCACACCGCCTGCGCCTGTTACTACTGCCACCTTACCTGTAAGGTCAGTACCGAAAACGTTTTTATTCATTATTGTGTCCTCCTTATTTCTTTGCTTTTTCACATGCTTCAAACAGACCGTTGATATATGCAGCGCCGAGAGCTCTGTCATAAAGTCCGTAACCCGGACGGCCGGTTTCACCCCAGATCATTCTGCCGTGGTCGGGGCGTACATAACCATCAAAGCCTGTTTCGACCAAAGCCCTGACAACTTCATACATATCGATGCTGCCGCATTTTGAAAGGTGACCGCTTTCTTCAAAGGAGCCGTCTTCCATGTTGAGCACGTTACGGATGTGCATAAAAGCAATTCTGTCCATAGCGCTGTATTTTCTGACCATTTTGGGAATATCGTTGAAGGCTGCGCAGCCAAGTGAGCCTGTGCAAAGGCAGAGTGAGTTGGCAGGTGAATCAACAATCTTAAGGAAACGGTCAAGATTTTCTTCGTTAGTGATAATTCTGGGAAGACCGAAAATGGGATATGGGGGGTCATCTGGATGAATTGCCATTCTCACGTCACATTCCTCAGCAACGGGGATAACCTTCTTGAGGAATTTCTCAAGGTTCGCCCAAAGACCTTCTTCGCCGATTTCAGCATACTTTCTGAAAAGCTCCTTGATTTCGTCCTTAGTGTAGCTTGCATCCCAGCCGGGAAGGTCGATATCGTCTGTGAGAGGGTCAAGACCCTGCATCTGCTCCCAATACATAACAAGGCTTGTTGAGCCGTCGGGAGCTTCCTTATCAAGCTGAGTTCTTGTCCAGTCAAAAACGGGCATAAAGTTATATGTTACACACTTAACGCCATATTTTGCGCAGCGACGGATATTTTCGCAATAAACCTCGATAAGCTCGTCAGCCTTTTCAGTGCCGAGCTTGATATCCTCGGGCACGGGAATTGACTCAACAATATCAAAAATAAGGCCGTTCTTTTCGCATTCATCCTTAACTCTTCTGATGCTTTCCTCAGGCCACACCTGACCGGGTTTTACATCGTACACTGCCGAAACGACTGAGCGCATATTAGGAATCTGACTGATGTAGCGAAGGGAAACGGGGTCGTCCTGACCGTACCATCTGAAAGACATTTTCATAGCTTATACCTCCAAATTGAAAAATCTTTTTGCATTATAAAATGATATGTTTTCCACGATTTCAGAGAGTGCCTTTATATCATAGGGGTACTCCCCTGCCTCAACCCACTGACCGATTAACTGACAGAGTATGCGGCGGAAATATTCGTGTCTTGTGTAACTGAGAAAGCTTCTTGAGTCTGTGAGCATACCCACGAAGTTGCCCAGAAGGCTGAGTGAAGCAAGACTGATCATCTGCTCACGCATACCGTTTTTGGTGTCATTGAACCACCATGCACTGCCGTGCTGGATTGTGCCGGGATATCCCTCTCTCTGGAATGCACCGATAAGGGTGTCTATAAAAGCATTATCCCCTGCATCAAGTGAATAGAGAATAATTCTCGGCATCTTGCCGCCTGAATACATTTCATCAAGCAGCTTTGCAAGTGCTGCTGAGCCGTTATAAGGCCCGATGATATCAAAGCCTGTGTCAGGACCGAGCTTATTGAACATTGCGGAGTTGGGGTTTCTCATGCAGTTATAATGTATCTGCATTGCCCAGCCAAGCTCACCGTATCTTTCTGCGCAGAAGAGAATCATTTCTGTCTGCACTGCTTCGAGCTCTTTTTGGCTGACCTTTTCACCTGCTATTGCTCTCTGGATTGCACTGTTCATTTCAGCCTTTGACATCTTTTCATAAACAGGATAATTGATGCCGTGGTCGCTTGCCTTGCAGCCGTGAAGGTCAAAGTGCTTCATGCGTCTGTAAAGTGCTTCCTTAAGTGAATCAATGCCGTCAATCTGAAAGCCTGCTGCTTCACTGAGAGTTTTGATATAGTCAGGATAGAAATCGGCATTGAGTGCGAATGCCTTATCAGGTCTGAATGATGGAGCAACAACTGTTTCGAAGCTCTCATCCTCAGCTATTTTTTTGTGATATTCCAGAGTGTCAGCAGGGTCATCGGTTGTGCCTATAAAAGCAACCTTGCTCTTTTTTATGATTCCTCTTACACTCATATCCTCTTCTTTGAGCTTTTCTGATGTGATATTCCACACCTCTTCGGCAGTGTCCGCATTTAAAATGCCCTCATAGCCGAAATATCTTTTAAGCTCGAAGTGACACCAATGATACATAGGGTTGCCGATTGCCTTGGGTAACGTTTCCGCAAACTTGAGAAACTTATCCTTATCGCTTGTGGTTTTGCCTGTGATATAATCTTCACTAACACCGTTGCTTCTCATAAGACGCCACTTATAATGGTCGCCGTAAAGCCAGAGCTGAGTGATGTTTTCAAAACGCAGGTCTTCATAAATCTCCTTGGGGCTGACATGGCAATGATAGTCAATTATGGGCAGATTTTCTGCAAAGCTGTGATAAAGCTCCTTTGCCACATCAGTGTCAAGAAGAAAGTCTTTTGTCATAAACTCTGTCATAATAAAAGTCCTTTCTTTTAGCATAATGAGATAATTTTACCCTATAATCCCATTATGATATTATAAATATTATACTTCATATAAAACACAATGAAAATTGCATAAATTGCTTGACTCATTGTTAATATTGCTGTATGATATCAAAGAGGTGATCCCATGCAGATTTTCGACCCAAGACAGAGCATGTCAAGTGCCACTTTTGAAATTTTTCATTATCGCGATGCTAAATTTGAAGGTGTGCCTGTGCATCAGCACGACTTCTATGAGGTTTATTTTTTTATAGGCGGCAACGTGGAATATTCCGTTGAGGGCAAGAGCTATCTTCTCAAAGAAGGCGACCTGCTTCTTATAAATCCCCTTGAGCTTCATCAGCCGAGAATCGGCCCTGACCAGCGCACCTATGAAAGAATTGTTTTATGGATAAACAAAAACTATCTTTCCCGTCTTCAGTCAAATAATACCAGCCTGACGCGTTGCTTTGACAACACCAACCCCGACCACACCAACTTATTACGTCTTTCACCGAAGCAGCAGAAATATATCGCAACAAAGCTCAGTGAGCTTATTGACGAAACCAAAGAAAACGATTACGGTGCCGATCTTGCATCTCAGGCAACTCTTGTGCGTTTTTTAGTTGAGCTTAACAGGCTGACCCTTTCCACCGAAAAAAGAGAGGATAACACTAAAGCTGTCTCCCCTCTTATAAGCGATATTCTTGACTATATAAATAATCACTATTGCGAAAAGATTTCACTTGCCACAATTGCAGACGAGTTTTTTCTCAGCAAATATTATCTTTCACACGCCTTCACAGATGTTGTCGGCATATCCGTAAACAGATATATCACCCTGAAAAGGCTTATCAATGCCAAGCAGATGCTTTCAAGCGGAATCAAGCCCACAACTGCCGCTCTTCATTGCGGCTTCAGTGACTATGCAGGCTTTTACCGTGCCTTTTCGGCAGAGTACGGCATAACACCTAAAGAGTTTGCTTTGGCTAATTCATTTGAAATGTGATTATAAAAAAATCCACCTGAACCAAGCGGAACAGGTGGATATCTTTTTGTTTCGGATTATTCGATAGCTTCGAGTCTGACTCTGAATTCTTCGATCTTTTCCTTTGAATACATCTTTGAAAGAACAGCCATACCCATGTTAGGTGTGAAACCAAGGCTGAGAGCAAGGCTCTTCATGGGGTGGTTAACGATTTCAGGGCAGAGATCTTCAACGATTTCCATAACCTGAGAGTCCTTCATAAGAACGCTGAACTTTGTGTCGAATGAATACTTTGACATAGTGATATCTCCTTTATAATATATTTTTTGATTATGCGTTTTTGCCAAGCTCGATACCTTTTTCAAGAGCTCTCATATTAAGCTCAAGAACTTCGGGCTTCTTTGTCTTGAACTTCTCTTCAAGACTTGCAGCTAAAGTATCCTTGCTTACGATGTCTGTTGCACCGATAAGTGCGCCGAGAAGAACGATATTTGCAACTCTGACATTACCAAGCTCAAGAGCTATATCGTCAACAGGCACCGAAAGAACTCTCACACCTTCGGGAAGCTCTTCATTTTTGATGCGGCTTGAGTTGAGAACGAGAAGTCCGCCAGGCTTGATATCCTTTGAGAACTTTCTGTAAGCCTGCTCATTCATACAAATGAGAGTGTCACACTTCTTTGTAAGGGGTGAAACGATGTTGTCGTCACTGATAATAACGGTGCATTTTGCGCTACCGCCGCGCTGTTCGGGGCCGTACTCGGGAAGATATGTGCTGTGCTTTGACATATCAATTGCAGTGTGAGCAAGCATAATGCCTGCACTCATGATACCCTGTCCGCCTGAACCTGAGAAAACAAATGACTTTTTCATTATGCTTCAGCCTCCTTATCCTTATAAATACCGGGCTTGAAGTAAGGTATTGTGTTTGTGTTCATATATTCAAGTGTATCAAGAGGATTCATACCCCAGTTTGTGGGACAGTTTGTAAGGAGCTCGATAAATGTGAAGCCCTTGCCTGCCATCTGCATTTCAAATGCTTTCTTAATACCCTTCTTAGCATCCTGAACACCCTTAACTGAGTTAAGAGCATATCTTGCAACAAACACGGGAGCCTCAAGCACTGAGATAAGCTCACACATCTTAAGGGGATAACCTGTTGTCAGAGCATCTCTGCCGAAACGTGTTGTTGTTGTCTTCTGACCGATAAGTGTTGTGGGAGCCATCTGGCCGCCTGTCATACCATAGGTCTGGTTGTTTGCAAAAACAACTGTGAAGTTTTCACCTCTGTTGGCTGCTGACATAATTTCAGCAAGACCGATAGCGGCAAGGTCGCCGTCACCCTGATAGGTAAAAACAAGTCTGTCGGGAAGACAACGCTTGATGCCTGTTGCAACTGCGGGGGCTCTGCCGTGAGCTGAGCCGATAACGTCGCCTCTCCATGAATAAAGGTTGAGGGCTGAACAACCAACTGATACAACATTGATAGCATTGTCTGCCTGCTGTAATTCATCGATTACATCTGCAACAAGTCTTGTTGCAAGAGCATGCATACAGCCGGGACAATAGCCTGTTGCCATAGGCATAAGTGATGCCGGTCTTTTATACTCTGCCATGATTATTCTCCTCCCTTTACGATTTCTGCAATTGCGTCATAAACGCCTTCATCATCAAGAAGCATACCGCCGCTTCTGCCGTACTCGTGTACAGGGCAGCGACCCTTGACCTGAAGCTCAATATCTTCACGCATCTGTGCGGGAATTGTCATTTCGATGTCGATTACACCCTTGACCTTGCTGTAATCAAGATTATCAAGACTTGCCTTGGGGAAGGGATAAAGTGTGATAGGACGAACCATACCTACCTTATAGCCTTCTTCACGAAGAGTGAGAATAGCTTCCTTTGCAACTCTTGCTGCAATACCGTATGCTACTACCACGTACTCTGCGTCTTCAAGCATAAACTCTTCAACCTTGGTGTCGAGCATTTCCCACATCTTATACTGCATTGCCTTACCCTTGTTGAGAAGCTCAAGTGCAGGCTCGGGAAGAATGGGAGTAATCATGTGTGAATCAGTTCTGCCGTCAACTCTTGCAAGGCACCATTCCTCTGTGTTTTCAAAGGTGGGCTCTTTCATTTCGGGGAGCTCAACCTCTTCCATAATAGCACCGAGGCAGCCGTCCATAAGAATCATAACGGGGTTTCTGTATCTTTCAGCATAGTCCCATGCATTGTATGTCAGGTCAACTGCTTCCTGAAGTGTTGCAGGAGCAAAAACCATAGCTCTGAAGCCGCCGTGACCGAGAGCCTTTGTTGCCTGGAGGTAGTCTGACTGTGCGGGCTGAATTGAGCCGAGACCGGGGCCACCTCTTGAAATATTAACAATAACAGCGGGAAGCTGAGCTGATGCAAGGTATGAGATGCCTTCAGCCTTAAGGCTGATGCCCGGGCCTGAGGAGCTTGTAAGAGCTCTCTTGCCTGTTGCGGCTGCACCGTAAACCATATTGATTGATGCAACTTCACTTTCGCCCTGAACGAATGCACCGCCTACTTCAGGAAGTCTCCATGAAAGATATTCGGGGATTTCATTCTGAGGAGTAATAGGATAACCTGCGAAGAAACGGCAACCGCCGCGTACTGCAGCCTCAGCAATTGCTTCACAGCCCTTCATAAATCTCTTTTCCATTTTGCGCTCCTCCTTTCTCAGGCTTTATCTGAGGAAACTTCAATTGCTCCCTCAGGACACATAAGTGCGCAGATAGCGCAGCTTATGCATGCGTCATTATTTGTCATTACAGGATAAAAATGACCTTTTTCTGATCTTTCCTTACCCATTTCGAGAATGTGCTTGGGGCAGAACTTTATGCAGTAACCGCAGCCCTTACACATCATTGCGTTAATGCTAACCATAAGTTAGAATCTCCTTTTTCACCGCAAAACGGCTTATTTGTTTATTCCTACCGATATAAAAATCGAATAACAGACCTATTATATCACATCTAACTCCACTTGTAAACAACAAATGGAGTCAGAGTTTTTAAATAATATTAAATCAGTCCTTGATCTTTCTCTCAGCTCTTGCCTTTTCAGGGTCTGCAGCAGTGAGCTTCATAAAGTCAACCTTCATAAGCGGAGTCTCGGGAAGAGTATCCATAAAGATGATATCTCTGGGTACATAGAACTTGGAGAAAGCACCCTCAAGTGTTTCGCGGATTGTCTGCTTGTAAGCCTCTTCGTCACCCTTTTCTTTAAGAGTAGCATAAAGTCTTACGATGCTTCTTTCATTTTCCCAGCCCTGAACTGCACAGCATTCTCTGATGAAGGGAAGATCGCCTACAACTCTTTCCATATCTGTGGGATATACGTTGTAGCCTGAGATAATGATAAGTCTCTTCTTTCTGCCTGAGAAATAGAAGTATCCGTCATCGTCCATGTAACCCAGGTCACCTGAAAGAACCCACTTCTTGCCGTTTTCGTCAGTGTAAAGACCGTAGTCCTCAGCTTCGCCTTCCATATAATAGCCCTGCATAATTGTGGGACCTGAAATAGCAAATTCACCGATTTCGCCGTTGGGAAGCTTCTTGTGATCGTCATCCCAGATTTCAACTTCAACGCCGCGGATAGCCTTACCGATTGAGCCGCGTCTGAAGTCTGTGTTTGTGTTTGTGCAGCAAACTGAACCGATTTCTGTCAGACCGTAGCCCTGACGAAGACGGCCTGTAGCGCCCCACTTTTCAAAATATGAGTTATACTTCTCAATAAATGCCTCTGAAATATCGTCACCGCCGCAGAACATAAGTCTGATATTCTTAAGGTGAGGACCGTCAAAGTGCTTATCCTTCATGAGTTTTTCAAACATGAGAGGAATACCGCCGAAGCCGACAACCTGATTCTTACGCATAAGCTTTGTGAAGATTTTAGCATCAAACTGCATCATGGGAATAATTCTTGCACTATTGCACATTGCCATGTGAATACCGATGCAAAGACCGAAGCAATGGAACATAGGAAGAACGATAACTTCACATTCGTTACCGGGATCGTGGATTTCGTCAATATCGGAAACACGCCATGTGAGCTCGTTGATAGCTCTGTTTGTGAGCTTGATAGTCTTGCTCTTGCCTGTTGTGCCGCCACCGTTAAGGTATGCACAGACGTCATCAGCGTTGTTAACAACGGGTTCAGCATTACGATGCATCTTTATTGCATCCTTGTAGTATGTAGCTCTGTTATATTTGGGATATATCTTCTTGATGAGACCTTCACCGACCTTACAGCCGAAGCCCTTGATGCCGCCTGAATAGTCTGAGCTGTTGCAGACGATGCAGGGAAGACCGCTGTCATTGATTGTGCCGATGTGATCCTTTGCAAGAAGGTCAAGAACCATAACACCCTTTGAGTGAACGAGTTCAAGCTGCTCCTTGAGGAATTCTGTAGCCATAAGGGGATGCACAAAGCTTGTGATTACGCCGATTTTGTTAAGAGCATAGAAGGTAACGATACTCTGAACGGTTGTGGGCATAAAGATTGTGTAAACATCGCCTCTCTTAAGGCCGAGTTCTTTCTGGAAATAAGCTGCAAGACAGTCAATGTCTCTGAGCATTTCTGAACGCATATACTTTTCATCAAAGTGCTGCATCATAAAGAAATCGTCATAAATTGCTGTACTGTCTCTGAGGTACTCAAAGCAGTTTCTGTTTTCGGGTGCCTGTAACATAATTAATTCTCCTTAATATGAACTTGATAATTTAAGAACATGGTATTCCAAATTACATTTATTGTATTATATCATTTTTTACACTTTGTTTGTTAACTATTTAAATTTATTTGTATAATAACCTGTAAATTTTATTAATTATATGTTAAATAATTTACTTTGGTTGTTTATCTTTGATATATTTTCTGCCACTGTTTCTTAAAATGTATTATTATTAACAATAAACTGTTGAAAGAAGACACTGCAAGTGTTAATATAGAACTACAAATAAAATGGGGAAACCTGTAAGGAGGACTTGTATGAAGAAAATCATTTCACTGGCACTTAGCATGATTATGCTGTTCTCACTTTGTATGCCCGCTGCAGCAACATTCTGCGGTGATGTTATAAAGGTGAGAATAGTTGTTCCCAACGACTGGGAAATGAACATCGGCGACAGCAGAACCGTTGAAGCCGTTTTTGACAGCAGTGTCACAAACAGAGTGCTCACCTGGACCGTCTCAGACGAAAAGGTGGCAAGCGTTGACCAATGGGGCCGAGTCACTGCGCTCAGCAAGGGCAAGGCAACAGTCACTGCAACACTTTCAGACGGCAACTTTTCGGCGGCAGAGCTGAATGTTACCGAAGCCTCAACCAAGCTGACAAAAGAGAACAAGGCAAAACACGATTATTCACTCGGTGCCGAAGCCGAAGGCGATGCTCTGCAGAAAATTGTCACCCGATATGCTAAGGACTCTGCCGAAGTCCCCGACTTTGTCAAGGATGAAAGCAGATACTCCGAGGCTAAAACGGCTGTAACCTCTGACGGTGCTAAATGGGAAATCACAGCCTACGGTGTTCTTCGTACTGACAGCAACGCATCAAATGAGCGCGACAAAGAGCAGCGCTTTATGGGAGACAGATATTTTTACAGCAACGACAGTGAAAATGTTATTGCAATATTCTCAGACGGCGACAAGGGCATCTGGACTGTAATGGCAAACGGCTATACCCACATAGAGCTCACAGAAATCAGCGGCACAGACAAGGCTGCAATAATGAGTGACAACTCACAGAAATATGTTGCCCGCCGCGGCATGGTGTCAAACTCCTATCTGAGCGGAGATCGCTGGATACCCAGTGAATCTGACAATGACGGTCTGTGGACATCTATGTACGGCGCAGGTGAGCTTATGCGCTATGCAGTGCTGCGTGATGACCCCACTGCAACAAAAGAGGAGATTGAAGCAGCAAGAAAAACAGCTTATCTTTCAACAGAAGCAGTGCTTTTCCTGACTTATGTTTCAATGCGCCACGGCACAACTGAAGGCTTTGTCAGAGCTCAGAGAAACGGCAATGTTGCCGACCTCGACCTTGGCAAATATTACACAAGCGAAGCTCTTGTTGAGGGCGGTGACTATTCACAGAATATCCCCGGTGAAAGCCCTGCAGATGCTTTCAGAAAGATGAACACAAGATATATGTGCTTTGGTGTGCGTTCATATATTATGGACGAAAATAACCTCAGCCTTTATAATCCCTCAGCATGGTCTGACCCCACTGTTGTAACAGATGCACAGTACGCAAAGAGAACAAGGCTCCTTGACGGATTTATCGCACGAACCTATTCACTCAAGCAGGAAGGCAACGATGTGGGCGGTAATGTTCACTGGGTACATAACGGTGACGGCACCGCTACGGCAGTGTCCACAAAATCACCTGACGATAACGAATATCTTCTTCACGGTGAAAACTACAGAGGCACCGTTACAGACGCAAGTGTTCAGATTCCTCAGCGTCTCTGGGATGACCTCATCGGCTCAGGCTATGACCTGACAGATGTTGTTTATAAGGGCGACACAAGCTCAGACGAGGTTATCGGCCACCTGTTCATCTATAAAATCGCTTATGATATTCTTGGCGAAGAAGATCCTGAAATGAAAGAGCTTATCACCACAACAGTTGAAAAGTTTGCTCAGCATCTTGTTGATAACAGCTATTGCCTCACAGAAGCAACAGGTCAGCCCACAACCTGGGGCAAATATAACAGAGCATATCTTCATAACGGACAGAATGTCGGCGGCGGTGCACTGCAATCTGCAGTTGTGCTCAGCGCCTTCAAGCTCGCCTCTTATGTGACAGGCGACAAGAAATGGGAAGATGAATACCGCATGGCAGCTCTCGACCCCGCTTATGAATATGCTGATGTTATGACACAGTATTGGGACCGCTACAAGATGGCAATTCTCGAATATGCGGCAAGCGCCTCTCCCATTATTTCATTTATCATCAGACCCTTTATGGAAACCGAAATCATCAAGGTTATTTACCGCATGATTATCAACTATTCCGATGAAGAAATGGCTATGCTTGCTTTCTATCTGCTTTTCCAGATGGAAGATGACGAGGAGCTTCTCACCTATTACAGAGAAGCAATCACCCAGTGGTGGCAATACTCAATGAGCATGAGCGAAAACCCCTTGTGGTATTACATTTATCAGTTAGCTTACCCCACTGAGGAAAAAACCGACTATTACGGCAACAGCCTCATCGAAACCGCTTCATGGTCACTTTCAAGACATCCCATGGATATGAGAAAATATTCAGCCACAAATAAAAACCGTGATGATGCCAGAGAGCTTGATCTTGAAGAAGACTGCGGCATCGACGGCACAAGAGTGCTCAGCTACGACCCGCGTGAAGGTACTCCTTGGTTCTCATCAAGCGATAACGAAATAGTCAAGGTTATAGGTATAATCCTCAGCGGTGCAAGACTCAAATGGACAGTTGCAGCACCCGACGAAAGAGCAATTCACAAATTCAACAACTCAACCTATGTGCTTGAAGATCACCACTCACCTAACAGCATGGAAGGCTCAACCACATACACTCTCCCCTATTGGATGGGAAGATATCACGGAATGCTCAAATAAAAAAGCATATAAAAAGTCCACCGCTAAACCCGGTGGACTTGATTTTATTTTACCCTGGATTCCAGCACCGTAACACTGCCGAGAATTTCTATTTCGCCAAGACCTGCAGGCACGAAAAGGCTTTCACCCTTATAAAGAGTCAGACAGGTATCATTATGCATAACAACGCCGTTACCGTCAAGAGCAACCAGTGAAACAAAAGAAGTGCTGTCTGCAACAACCTTTGCGCTTTCTCTGACATCAAGACGCTTCATAGAAAAGAGATCGCAGTCTACCAGCAGAGTTTCACTGTGAGTGCCGTAATCGGTTGTTTCGCCCATGGGCTTGCCGTCTGTGTGAGCAGCCTTAAGGGAGGTGACATCAATAGCCTTTTCCACATGGAGCTCACGGGGCTTGCCGTTTTGCAGTCTGCCGTAATCATAAACACGGTAGGTTGTGTTGGAATTCTGCTGCACCTCAGCAAGAAGAATGCCCTTGCAAATGGCATGAAGAGTGCCTGCCTGAATGAAGAACACATCACCCTTTTTGACCTTGACTCTGTTGACATATTCTGAAAGGGTATTTTCTTCTATGCTTCTTCTGAACTCTTCTGCTGTCAGGTCGCGTTTAAAGCCATAAATAAGCTCTGCATTTTCGGCACAGTCCATTATGTACCATGCCTCTGTTTTGCCGTATTCACCTTCAACTCTGAGAGCATATTCATCATCGGGATGCACCTGAACCGACAAGTCATCCTCGGCATCTATAAGCTTTATAAGCAGAGGAAAGAATTCATATTTATCGCAGTTTGTTCCGAGATAGCCTTTGCCCTCACAGGCAAGCACATCACTGAGAGTTCTGCCCTTGAAATCAGTGTTTTCTATTATGCATTCACCGTCACCGTGACAGGAAAGCACCCAGGCCTCAGCCTGTCTGTCTGTGAAAGACACCATCTCAAATTCCTTTGAAAGACGTGTACCGCCCCAGATGTTATCCTTTATGGCAGGTGTAAGCTTTAAAATTTTCATATATTTACACTCCTTATCATATCAGCCGGCTTTCCGCTATATTATTAATTAGGGAAATATCAGGAAAATTATAACGAAAGGCTGTTTTTATGTCAAGTTCATTTTATGTTGCACTGTTTGTCTGTGCTGTAGCTGTTGCTGTGATTCTTTTCGTTTCTTATAAGACGGGACATTTTGTAAAATCCGTTCTTTTAAGCGCCTTGTCGGGTATAGGTGCCCTTTTTGCCGTCAATATTCTTGCTGAAATAACAGCAGTCAGCATCCCGGTTAATTACATAACGCTTGCAGCAAGCGGCGTTCTGGGCATACCCGGGGTAATTGCACTTTTGTTTATGAGCTGAGAGTGCTCTCAACGCCTTTTGCAATAGCCTCTGCAAGAAGCTGCTGATTAGAGGTTTCAATAAGCTTCAGGCATTCACCGTCATTTGTTATGAAGCCTGTTTCAATCAGCACTGCCGGGCAGTCCTCCAGTCTTGTGACACTGAAGGGATAGTAAACTGTGCCGTCGGCAAGGTCGTTATAAACACTGCCCTGACCTGCATAAAGGTTGTTGCGGAAAACGGACAGCAGATTATCATAAACATTTTTGGCAAGGCTGTATGAGAAGGGCTTATAATAATAAACCGATGTGCCGATTTTGCTCTTGTCTGTTGAGCCGTTGCAGTGAACAGAAAGGAATAAATCAGGCTTAAGAGAGCGAACCATAGCCTTTCTCTCTTCAAGCTCAACTGTTGAATCTCCACCTCTTGTGAGATAAACCCTGGCACCTCTTTTTTCAAGAGCAAGTTTTGTGTAATAAGCCAGCGCATAGTTGACGTTGCTTTCATGAACACCGCCGTTGAGTCCGAGGGCGCCCGGGTCGCTTCCGCCATGACCGGGGTCAAGAAGAATAACCGAGCCCGAAAGAGTCTGAGGTCTGTTGTGTACGGTAATAGTGAGGTATCCGTTTGCATCATATTCGACGGAGCAGCCGTAATATCTGCCCGTTGCACGAAGAGGCATTGTGAGTGTAACCGTATTGCCTGAGATGCTGAAATCAGCCGAGGAAACCACGTCACTCAAAGAGGCATCGATGCTTCCCGAAACTGATGAAGTGTGATGGAAAGCAAGCTGAATGTGACTTGCCGTGAATGATGTTACATTATAAATCTTGCCGTATGCCGAGTAGTAGCTCTGAGGCATAAATGTCAAGTCATAGGGTACTCGCCAGTCTGTGCTGAGCTTTATTGTCATTGTGCCCGATGAGCCTGTGCAGGAAACAACACTCATCTTGTTTGAGGCATAATTCTGTTTGCCGATAAGCTGAACGGCATTTCTTTTCACCTTTCTGCCCGAAGCAAGCTCATAGAAATAAACCTGTTCGCCGTCATCCTCGTTATAGGCTTCACTTTCACCTGTGACATAATCAAGGGTACCGTAAGCAAGAGGGGCATAATGAGGCACATAGGTGTCATCACCGTCAATGAGTGGCCAGGTGTCGGCATAAGCCTGAGTGACAACACACATCTGATTGCCTGTGTAAAAATTATATCCCGGCACAGCAGGAATAACCGATGTTGTGGGCTGAGTCTGGGGCACTGCAGGCATAGTGGTGCTATATTCAAAGGCATCCTCAGGCAGGTCGGGCACATAGTTGCCTACAAAGGCGTGGGTTGTGCCTTCCTGAATCTGACCTTCCTGCTCGGGCTGATAAGGAATTATTGCAGGGCCTTCAACCTGAACGGTGTTTTCACCGTATGCAGCAATAATCTTCATCTGACCGAGAGACTCTATTTCTTCTTTGGTGTCAGGCATTTTTATAGTGGCAATAAAGGCAGTGTAGCAGGCCTTTTCACTGTTAGCAGGCTTTGCCTCATATCTTTTTGCACCCATTTTTACGGTTATTTCTGCCTTCGAATAGCCGACAACAATAACCTTCAGCCTTTCTTCAGGTGAAGCAAAAACAGAAGAATTGGGCGCTATGGAGTCAATAAGCTCACCGTCAAACTTATAATCCACCTCATAAACTATTTCTTCACCGCACTGCTTTATGTGATAGCTTTTCTTTTCTTCATCAAGTGAGAGGGTAATTTTTTTGCTGCCCGTTTCACCTAACGACAGCTTTTCACCGTCAATATAAGCAGGGAAAAGATTAGAGCCGTAAACTTCAATTTCCTTTGTGAAGTCACCTGCAGAAACAACCTCATGGTTATAGCCTGAAATATCAACAGGTCTGAATGCGAGTTCAGGCACTATGCCCTCAGTTATATACTCATAAATTGCCGAGAAGCAGTTCTGATAATTTTTTGTCACAGCCTTATATGAAGAAAAGGCTCTTATTTTCAGAGTTTTCAGCTCTCTTAAAGCATAAACCGTTCTGAGTGCTGAATCGGGACTTTCTTTTTTGGCAGTTATCGCACTGAAATCCACACTGCAAATCATTCTGGTTTTGGCAACCTCCAGCACCTTATCCCAATAATCAAGCTTTTCCATATCTGTTATGTTGCTGACATTAAAGCACAGACCGTCAACACTTTTCTTGTTTAATTTCACATTATCGGTTTCAACACCTATAAGGGCATAAACCTTATATTTTGTG
This sequence comes from Acutalibacteraceae bacterium, assembly GCA_045592465.1. GTDB lineage: Bacteria > Bacillota > Clostridia > Oscillospirales > Acutalibacteraceae > UBA6857. Next base: position 20,321 of record JAZNUW010000017.1, read on the forward strand.
TCGGTGGCACAAACAGCCTTGATTGTCAGCAGCTTGTTGTTAAGCTTGTCCACACCTGAATTTTCACCGTCAACTATCATGCCGTCGGTATGCTTCATAATTTCACTCACTGCGCTTATATGGCAACCGAGAGGCACCTTGCAATAAACACTGAAGCCCTTTTCTTTGAGAATTCCCGACACTGTCTGAAGCTTCTGAAGCTCTTCGGCCGAGATTTTTCCGTCATTTCCCAGCAGAGTGTCGAAGGCTAAGAACACATAACCGAAAGCCTCTTTGTCAATGTTTTCTGCAATTTCGGCAAAAGCTTCCTTGTCAGAAAATAAAACATCACTGTTTTCTTTCAGCCACAGTGCATTGTCAGCTGTCGGTGCCTTTTCCTTGCCCATATTGAGCAGAGCCTCATCGGCGCTTTGTGTTATATTCATACCGTCAAAAACATCTTCTATCTGCTGCTTGCCTGCAGAGTGCATGAAGATAAGCCCTGCCGTTGCGGCAAGGATAAACAGAAGTATTCCTATTATAAGATCTCTCGTCTTATGCATATTGATTTTCCTTTGTTTAATCATTCTGAACAGTCATTATATCATATTTTTATAATATAAAACATCACAAATCAAAAAGTTTCCGAAAAATTTATATATGAGGCACTGTAAAGTGCAAATCCGCCCAGCTTTTCATCTTTGATTTTCTTTATCTGTCTTTGGATAACATCATCGTTCATAACCCATTCATCGCGGCCGGCTTCACCTGCAAATTCATCAGATATGCCCCTTTTATAAAGTGCAAGCCCGGGAATAAGCTTAACCTGAGAATTACGGCACAGCTTCATCCACTCATCAAGACATTTCTCAAATGGCTGACTGCTGTTGAGAAAACCGAAATAAAGCTGAGGCAATATAACATCACAATATCCCTCTTCACTGCACCACAGCCTGACATCTGCATAAAGCTGATTCTCATTCTTATCTATATTGCCTGACGGGCTTATGCTGAAAATCTTTTCGTCACCGTATTCTTTAACGGCTATATAAAGGCTTCTGACAAGGTTGCTGACATTTTCTCTTCGCCACTGCGCCAATGCTTTTCTGCCTCCGTTTTTTCTGTAAGCCTCAAACTGTTCCTCGTCGGCAGAGTACATATCGGGAGGATAAAAATAATCATCTATGTGAATTCCTTGCAAATCATAGTTTTCAAGCAGTTCCCTTGCACCGTCAATAATCATCTGCTGAACGCACACGGCTGAAGGGTTAAAAAACATTCCCGAGGGAGTTGTTATTATTTCGTCTGCCGCTTTGCCGTACCGCTGCCGCAACTGCTCTTCTGAGAAAGGCTTTTTATCGGCCGTGTTGTCACAGAGTCTGTAAGGATTAACCCACGCGTGAACCTTTATGCTATGCTTTGCGGCAACATCTGTGATAACCCGAAGCACATCGAAATCTGCCTTTTGCGAATATCTGCTCTGAGGAAAAATTTCCGAGCTGTAAAGAGCATCTGCGAAGGGTCTGACCTGAACAAAGCAGTCAGTAACACCTGCCTGCTTCATTTTTAAAAACAGGGATTCAGCATATCCACAATAGTCGTTTTTTTCTTTCAGGGCATCGGTGACCTGAATTTCCATATAACTCAGCCAGGTGAAAATAAAAGAATCATTATCTTCATCAATCATCTCGCTGTCATAGGCAGCATTCTCGTGAAATTCCAGGTTTTCACTGTCATCGCTTGTGAGCAGCTGACAGCCACTGAAACAAAAACACACAATAAGACCAAGGCTTAAAATCAAAAGCTTCTTCATACTCTGTTACCTCTGACAAGAATTTCTTTTTCACTTGACATTAACACAAAAAGGCACTAAAATATAACCATAACATTTAAGGAGAATATGATTATGGCTATAAGCACTATAAATAAAGCACACACAAACGATGACGGCATATCAAATCCCGTTATCTGCCCCACATGCGATAAAACAGTAGGCATGCGCCTTTTCACTGCTGTTGACACTTCTCTGGTTGCAAAAATATCAAAGGACGATAAAGATATCAGCTTTGCCGTGTGTCCCCTTTGCTCATCAATTTTTGCAGTGGCAAAAAATTACACTCAGCTTCGCAGTGAAGGCACAACAGTTCTTCTCACTGAAGGTGACCTTTCACCCATTGAAAGAAAATGACAGATTTCCCTTATATTCCCCTGATTTATTTTGCTGCCGTTTCTGTTATAACGGCAATTATCACTTCCCTGGATAAATATAAAGCAAAAAAGGGCGCTTTCAGAATAAGTGAAGCCACCTTGTTTATTCTTGCTCTTCTCGGCGGTGCTTTATCGGAATATCTGACTATGCGCCTTATAAGACATAAAACCCTGCACAAGCGTTTTATGATCGGCCTGCCCGTTATCATTCTCATTCAGGCTGCAGCCATAATTCTGCTTATAATTTACCTTTAAAATTACGGTACGGACCGGCAACGCCTTTCCGTACCTTTTATATTTTTAAACCGCGGGGATAAGTATCATATTCTTGCCGTCAACAGTTTCACCCTCAAGTCCGTTTTCAGCCTTTATTGCTTCGGCAGTTGTGCTGTAACGCCTTGCTATATCCCAGATTTTTTCACCCTGAACAGGAAAATATATAGTCAGCGCCGTGTTATCGGTGCTTTCTTTTTTAGAGAGAATCTGCAGGTCCTTGAGTATTCTTTTGCTGACACAGGAATAAATATCGGCGTTGATTCCCGTTTCGATTCTGACCTCAATTTTATCTTTTGAGATAAGCGAAGTCTCTGCATTTCTCATCTGACACAAAATCTTACATTTTAAGTATTCATAGCTTTCTCTGAGTGCTGTTTCAAAGGTGAAGTCGGCATTCTTTTCTGTGTATTCAGGCACTCCCTTGCCGTTTCGGTAAAGTATGCATAAGGTCAGGCTGCACTGTGCCTTTGCAGTTTTGCCCTCCCCCTTCATCGTTGCCGAAGCATCACTGCACCACAGGTCTATGATATCACTTATTTCACCCGAAGGCATCTCAAAAGTTTTTTTCACTGTTTTCTGACGGCTGATGCTTTCGACGGGGCACAGAAATTCTTCAAGTGAATATTCTGTTTTTATTTCGTGAGAGGTACTGTAACAATCCTCAACTGTTGAAATTTCTCCCTTATCGGTGCATTTGCACATAGCTGCCACCTTTGCACCGATTTCAATAAGGGAACCTTCCGATGAGGATTCGGATTTTCTTCTGGCTGTTATGCATCTGACGCAAAGACTGACATTACAGTTGGTATTTTCGTCTATACCCTGCAAATCTATTATCTGACTTATAGGCATTGAATGCCTGAACAATGCGGTCTTGCCCTCGTCGCTGTCGGTACAATAAAGAATATTGGTATATAACTGCCCCTTTATAAGAAGCTTGTCACTCACCGCCTTTTTTGAATCAAGAACTGCATAGGCCGAGGTACGCAATATTTTGCCCACAATGCCTTTATCCGCAGGAATCTGCACAGTTTCACCCATATCAAAAATCTTTTCTCTCTGACAGATAAGGTTTTCATAAGCGGTTTTCTCTTTTTTCAGCTGTATCCCCTGACCTGAGCAGGAAACGAAGATATCCTTTGTTGCCGTTTCTGTCAATTCGAAGCTGACGCCTATGTTGCCCTCTATGCTTACGCGTCTCTGACTGGTTGCACGGCAGTTGACATAGTTTGTCTTTGCTTTTGCGCTGACAATGGTGTTATCGGAAATATCCTTGCTCTCTGCCGTAACCGATATATCTCTCTGGCTTTCATAGCAGTCAATCTTATCCTTTTCACTGACATATATCAGTTTTATATCAGCAATACCTGTTGCAGTGATTTTTTCTGCACTGACATTCACCGAGGTTATTCCGGGAATGATAATACACTTCAGAATCCGTTTTATGTCACTGCAATAGTCAGGCAGATTAACCTCCGCCTGAATGCTCTGCTGCGCTGAAAGTGTAGCTTTGATATCCGATAAAGCAATTGTCTTCTTTTCCGGTTTGAAATTCATTGATATACATCTCCCTATTTGTGTTATTCATAAAATTTATATTACACACGTGCTCTTTTTATACCGAACACACCCGGGCTTTTCTGCGTAAAATGTATCGAGGTGACAAATATGAGAGATGCCGTTTTTTGTTCAATCAATCTGATTTTCTGCCTTGCAGGATTATTTTCTGTTATATGGCATATCTTCTGCCATATAATGTGCAAAAAGGATTGCCGAGATATTATCACAGTGGTTATGAGCAATAATCACAGCGAATTGCCCGACAAGGTTTACACTGCCATGCTGCTTAGCAGGCATCGCAATTTCGGCAAAAGAGATGTCTTTGTTATTGATACGGATATACCTTCACATATTAAAATTTTATGCCGCACCTGTGCAGAAAATATGGGCAAGGTGCATTTCGTCACTCAGAAGGAAATATCAGATATATTTCAGAATAATCATTGAAATGCAACCCGTATTTGTAGTATAATTAAAGTTAATCAATGTAAAGGAGGGCTAAAAATGAACGACGGGATTTTCATTGAAGGCACAATAGAAAACATTGTCTACACAAACCCCGAAAACGGTTACAGTGTTATAGACCTGAGCTATGACGGCAGCCTTGTCACCGTTGTGGGAATTATGCCCTCCTGCTGTGTGGGTGAGAAGCTCAGGGCAAAGGGTCAGTGGACAAAGCACCCATCTTTCGGCACTCAGTTCAAGGCTGAGGCATGTGAGCGCTCTATGCCCAAAAGTGCAGGTGACATGCTGCGTTATCTTTCAAGCGGCACCGTAAAGGGTATAGGCCCGAAAATTGCACAGAAAATAGTTGAACGTTTTGGCGAAAACACCTTTGATGTGCTTGAAAATCATCCGCACGAGCTTGCTGCCATAAAGGGTATTTCTATGGATAAGGCTATGGAAATGTCTGAGAAATTCCGCAGTCAGTTTGCTGTCAGAGAAGTTATAATTGCCCTCGAGCGCGTCGGTATGAATTCCAGTGAATGCCTGAGCGCATATAAGGCTTACGGTACTGCGGCACCTGAAAGAATTGCAGAAAACCCCTATATCCTCTGCACGGATAAAATAGGAATCAGATTTGAACGAGCCGATGAAATTGCAGCCTCTTTCCCGGGTGAGGTCAAGTCAATTTTCCGTCAGCGAGCAGGCATAATTCATATTCTCCGCCATAATCTGAGAAACGGACACACCTGCCTGCCGAGAGCAAAAATCATATTGCCCGCCCAGGAGCTTCTGGGCATAGATCATGATGATGTTCAGGCAGTTATTGACGACCTTATTGAAGACAAAGAGCTTGTTGAGGATTTTATTGACGATAAAAGCTATATCTTTCTTCCTCACGAATATTTCGACGAGAAATCAATTGCAGACAGAATAAAGGTTATGCTGCGTTTTCCTCCTGCTGAAGGGCGCACTCTTGACAAAGACATTGAGAAAATAGAAGAGCGCAAGGGCATTGAATTTGAAGAAAAGCAAAAGCTTGCAATTAAAACTGCTGTCACGAAAGGTCTTCTGGTGCTCACCGGCGGTCCCGGCACAGGAAAAACAACCACTCTCAACGGTATTCTTGAGCTTTTTGAAAAGCGCAAACTTCGTGTTCTGCTTGCTGCACCAACGGGCAGAGCTGCCATGAGAATGAGTGAAGTGACCGGCAGACAGGCAAAAACAGTACACAGACTTCTTGAAGTGGAATGGGCTGACGGCGACAGGCAGGTTTTTGCAAGAAACATCGAAAATCCCCTTGAGGCAGATGCAGTCATAGTTGACGAGCTGTCAATGGTGGACACTCACCTTTTTGCTGCACTTCTTAACGCACTGCCCCTCGGTTGCAGACTTATTATGGTCGGTGACTCTGACCAGCTTCCGCCTGTGGGTGCAGGCAACGTGCTTCACGACATTATTGAGTCGGAGCTTCTGCCCACAGTGTGTCTGACACAGGTTTTCCGTCAGGCTATGGAAAGTCTTATCGTCACAAATGCCCACCGTATCGTGGGTGGTGATTACCCTGACCTGAGCCGCAACGACAAGGATTTCTTCTTTATGAACCGCAGTGATATGTACTCTGCCGCCGACACAATATGCGAGCTTTATTCGGCTCGTCTGCCAAAGGCATACGGCTATGACCCTATGACGGATATTCAGATCATCTGTCCCTCAAGAAAAGGGGTTACAGGCACAGTAAACCTGAACACCGAGCTGCAGAAGCTGCTTAATCCGCCTCATAAGGATAAAGAGGAATTAGTCCGTCAGGTGCGCATTTTCAGAGAAGGCGACAAGGTTATGCAGATTAAGAATAACTACGACATTCTCTGGACTAAAGGCAAAGAAGTGTCAAGCGGAATTTTCAACGGTGACATCGGCAGAATCATCGCAATAAACCATAATGCTTCCTTTATGAAAATAAACTTTGACGGCAGAATTGCACTTTACCCCTTTGACAATGTGGCTGAGCTGGAGCTTGCTTATGCTATAACGGTGCACAAAAGTCAGGGAAGTGAATTTGAAGCAGTAATAATGCCTGTCTGCAGTGTTATTTCTCAGCTGAGCTATCGCAACCTGCTTTACACCGCCGTAACCAGAGCAAAGTCAAGGCTGATTTTAGTCGGTACACAAAACCAGATTAATGCTATGGTAGATAACGATAAAAAAACAAGGCGCTATTCATTCCTCAAGCACCTTCTCACAAGAGAATAAAAAAATTAAGGCAGAGATTTTTCGTCTCTGCCTCTTTTTTATTCTGCCTCATATTTACTTTTATATCGCTCGCCTATTCTTACGCTTTCATCCATATTGGCAACGGCATCAGTGTATCTTTCAATAACAGCCTTTGCACTTTCGCTCTTTTCAAGCTCACCAACAGGACAAAGATAATCGTTACCGTGATTGCCGTGGGTATAAATCTCACCGTCTTCACCTGCACTTGCAAGAATAAGATAGCAGTGTCCCTCATCAGGAAGCATATCACCCTGATAAAGATTTGTCAGCTTATGGTGCAGATAAACGCCCTCACCCTTGAAGAGTGTTATAGGCTCATCTGTTTTAAGGTTGCCCTTGAGATTTTGCTTAACGGTAATTTCATATTCCGTTCTGGGTTCACTGTGAAGATATAGTCTTTCACTCAGCCAGACGTCACTGTATCTGACACCTCTGACCTTGTTAACCTCGGCAACAAAAACATAGTCAGCCCAGCCTGCATTCTTTTCAATGTCTGACACATCAAAAACATAGTCAATACACATAGCTGCACGTTCATATTCTTCGTTGATAACACTTATGGGATCTTTCAGCTCAAACAGCGTTGTTTCTGCTTTTTCTTTATACCACAACGCAAAGGCTCTGCCCGAGAGCAGAATTGCACCCACAGCTAAAATAACACATAATATGCAGATAAGTTTCTTCTTCATTATATTCACCCTTTCTTCAGGTTTTCACCTTATAAGAGGAAAAAACGGGCAGTTTTGTTGCAAAGGCTGAAAATTTTTTAATCTCTGCAACAGGGGCG
>JAZNUW010000018.1:0-2993 GCA_045592465.1 Acutalibacteraceae bacterium
AAGAACTTCTGAAACGAGTCTGATTGTATAGGGGAACTCCTCAATGCTGGGGATAACGGGTACAAGAGCTCTTTCAGCAAGGGCACCGTGACCGATTTCACGTCTGCCGGGGCCTCTTGAGGGCTTTGTTTCACCAACTGAATATGAGGGGAAGTTGTAGTGGTGCATATATCTCTTTTCGGTTTCGTTGTCAAGACCGTCGAGAAGCTGTGCATCGCTCATGGGGCCAAGTGTTGTCACTGTAAGAACCTGAGTCTGACCTCTTGTGAACATACCTGAGCCGTGTACTCTTGAGAGAAGGTCAACCTGTGCATCGAGAGGACGCATATCGTTGATGCCTCTGCCGTCAACTCTCTTGCCTTCGTCAAGGAGCCAGCGTCTTACAACGAACTTCTGAAGCTTATACATACATTCGTCAATCTTTTCAATGCACTCTGCATATTCTTCGTCAAATCTCTCATGTACCTTGTCGTAAACGGGCTTGAGTCTTTCGTCACGGATTCTCTTATCATCTGTGTCAAGAGCAAACTTAACATCATCAATTGCAAATTCCTTGATAGCCTCGAACATCTCGGGTGCGGGATCCTGTGACTCGAAGGGTACCTTTTCCTTGCCGATTTCAGCCTGGATGCCCTTGATAAACTCAACGATTTCCTGGTTTACCTTGTGAGCATACATAATACCGTCATACATTGTTTCGTTGTCAACTTCGTTAGCACCTGCTTCGATCATAGCAACAAGGTCAGCAGTTGAAGCAACTGTTACAGCCATTTCGCTCTTTGCTCTTTCTGCTTCTGTGGGGTTGATAACAAACTTGCCGTCAACAAGACCAACTGAAACACCGCTGATGGGGCCGTCCCAGGGGATCTCTGAAATTGAAATAGCAACTGATACACCGATCATAGCTGTGATTTCGGGAAGACAGTCCTGGTCAACTGACATAACTGTAGCAACAACACCTACATCGTTTCTCATATCCTTGGGGAAAAGAGGACGGATAGGTCTGTCGATAACACGTGATGAAAGTGTAGCCTTTTCTGAAGCCTTACCTTCTCTTCTCTGGAATGAGCCGGGGATGCGGCCTACTGAGTAGAGCTTTTCTTCAAAGTCAACACTAAGGGGGAAGAAGTCAACGCCTTCTCTGGGCTTTGCTGCCATTGTAGCTGTGCAAAGAACTTCTGTTTCGCCATATCTGATAAGACATGAGCCACCTGCAAGACCTGCCATTTTGCCTGTTTCAACAACAAGGGGTCTGCCTGCAAGTGTAGTTTCGAATTTTCTGAATTCAGGGAACATAATTTTCTACCTCGCTTTTTAATTTTATTTTTTTCGGTACGAGGCAGGGTTTAGCATTAAACTCAACCCTGCAAAAACAAGGCTCAATTTAGTGCTAAAACCGAGTGATTCACCTCGTATCGATTATTACCTGAAAAATGGCAGACACGAAAAAATATCATGTCTGCCAAGGGATTGCAATTACTTACGGATACCAAGTCTTGCGATGATTGCACGGTATCTTTCGATATCGTTCTTCTGAAGGTATGCGAGAAGGTTTCTTCTCTGACCAACCATCATGTGAAGACCACGACGTGAGTGGTGATCCTTCTTGTTGTCCTTAAGGTGCTCTGTGAGGTTCTTGATTCTGAAGGTAAGAAGAGCGATCTGTACTTCAGGTGAACCTGTGTCACCTTCGTGAGTAGCATACTCAGCGATAATTGCGGTTTTCTGTTCTTTTGTCATCATGACATTTCACCTCTTAAATATTATTTGCCATGCTCGACCCCAGTATGCGGCCGGTGAAGTGCTCATGGAGCAAAACCCGCAAACCGAGAAATCGGCACAATGCTTAGGTATTATACCACAAGGCATTTTAAAAGTAAAGACTAAAAACTAATTTTTTTGATTAATTTATAAAGTTTTTTTGCAAAAAGGGAAGTCCGCTACAGAGGGGCGGCTCCATTAAATCGCACAAGTGCGATTTACGGCGACGCGTCGCCGAACCGAACGCCGTTCGGTTATGGGGCCGCCACCCACAGGAACAAACTTCCCTCATCGCCAGCATCAGACCCACCCTGACAAAACTGCCTGAAGCATCAGACAAGCGGCTGTCGACTGTCGGAATAAAAACAGGTAAAGCAGTGCCAATTACATTAGACGAGAAGCGACTATGTAAAACAGTAAAAGACAGCGGTAAGAATAGATAAGTAATTGCCTTAAAGCAGAGAAATGGGAGAACATTTCCCTTAGAGATGAGAGCAGAAATCTAAAAATTACCGATAAGAGAAATCCTGCCACTTCGTAAAAGGTGAGCAGAAAGGGTAGAAAAGGGAAGAGAGATATAATCCTCGACGGTAATTTTTAGCTCTTTCGGACCTAGGGCATAAAGTGCGCTTTTGCATACTTTTGTCGCACAGGACAAAAGTATGAGCCCTTTACTCTTGTGGTTCCCAAAATCGCTTTTTCAGCTTGGAGCGCCGAGCGATTTTGACCACTGCGCCATCCTCGCCTCGCTTCCTCCGCCACAGGCGGCGCTTCAGCGACGATGCAGCTCCAGCGGAAACGGGACTAACCTATTACATAAAAAGGAATCGAACTGATGAAACTCCCCTCCGCTTATAATCGAGCAAAGACCACCGTTTTATCCCAACAACCTTCGCGGACATAAAAATAAAAGTGGCCACGAAATCCCCCGCGACCACAATTTTGAATTTTTGCCCTCGACCCCTCAGTCATCCTAACGGATGCCAGCTCCCCTTTCAGGGAGAGCCAAGGCTAACCAAAAATGCGTTGATGTTTTATTTGCTCTGTGACAGCACCTCTACCATATCCTTCATGGCTTCAACGGGACTTCTGCCCTTAAGCCTGAAAACAATATAAGGTGTTGCGCCTGCTGCCTTGACCATGCCCTTGCCTGACATATTGGCCGCTATGGCTATTATTCTTTCAGGGGGCAGGTCGTTGAGGTAGGCTATTATGCTGTCTTTTTCCTGCTT
>JAZNUW010000019.1:0-4262 GCA_045592465.1 Acutalibacteraceae bacterium
TCAAAATCACGGAGCTTTTGCTGAAACTCAGTTGTTTCATAATCGTTTCTTTCGTTGTGGTGGAAGGGTGTATCTGAAATGTGACGGATATCCTCACCGAATGAAGCTCTGAGCTCATTGAAGAACATCTGCCAACGGGGGAGATAATAGTCTTTCACAAGACCTGCCCATTCCTTCCAGGCATAGTCGAAAAGCTCGTTGTTGACATAGGGACCCCAGATAGTGATAAGAGCAACCTCGTTCTGTCTGAAAAGCTCCTTATGCTCATCACAGCAGGCGTTGGCTATAGCCTCATTGATGTGAGTGTCAAAGCTCAGCTCATCTCTTGTGGCAAGAATTCTGTCTATAGCAAGCAGTATCTTCTCAAAGAGGGAGCAGTTATCCTCAAAAGCCTCTTTGTCGTGATAACGGAAGCTTTCCATTATGGCAAAGTACACCTCTTTGGCTTTGTTGGAAAGCACCTGCCTTAAAATATCGCAGACATCAAAGCGATAACCGTCAGTTGCGGCATTCTCAGCCCTCAGAAGCTCTGTCAGAGCAGAGAACAGCACCTTGTTGTCATATCTGAGTTCAACCTTGTCGTTGGGCGCAGTGTGGTAGTGAGTTGTGGAAGGTCTTGCAGCAACAATTGAGCTTGTTTCTCTGCCTATGCACTTCGGGTTATAGCAGCTGTCTCTGAGGGCAAAAACTGCATTTTTAAGACACTCCTCATCACTGCCGTAACGTCTTTCGGCGTAGTCAGTGAGCCAACTGTCAAGGTCAACCTTTTTATCCTGCACAATAGTGTGGAAAGCTAAATCGTAATAAAGAGGATTCTGGAAAAAGCCTTCCATAAACAGACCCGTGCCGACAATTGAAGGATATTTTTCCTTTCTTACGGCATACTGATTTTCGCTGAGTAATTCCGCTGAGCCGTGAAGAGAGTTTCTGTCACCGAAGTTGTGAAGGGTACCGCAGACAAAACTGTAGCCCCAGAAACCCTTGTGAAGCTCACTCTTGCTGCCGTCAAGGTCAAGAATGAGAAGCTTGTCCTTATCAACTGCCTTGACTATTTCTTCGCGAAGTGACCAGCCCTGCATTACCCAGGTGGCATCCTTGTCGAAGTCGGTATACATCTTTGATATAGTCTTGCCCACATTGTGAAGATAAACGCCGCCGTCTGTGGGAGGCTCGTTTTCGTGGAAGGGGTCACAGGCATAATAGTGATAAGCACCGAAAAGCTCCTTCTGCTTTTCCAGAAGAGCTCTGCCGAAGACTGCAAAATTCTTATCAAGGGGGTCAAACTGACAGGTACCGGGGAAACCGCACCAGGTGGGCAGATGTTGAAGTGATGAATCGGGATAAACCTCTTTGATGAATTCGGGCACATGGCCTGCAAATCCCTGCTGAATTGGTGTCATGCCAAGCTCGACCTGACGCGAAATTATCTTTTTGCCGAGCTCGAGGCGCTTGTCGATATATTCTCTGTCGGGGATATGCATAAATGAATCCAGGTTAGTCATCATCTGCCATGCATAATATGAGGGGCCTGCCACAAAAGAAAGGGCCTTTTCCTCGCTGAAGCCAAGGTCAAGCAGTGTATAAAAAACAGTGGCCTCGTTACCGATAACACTAAGAGGCATATTTATGCCGTTCATCGCCATAAAGTCGATTTCCTTTTCCCACTCCTTCCACTGCCATGAGCGCATAGAGTAGGAGAGGGTGCAATAGTTAAGATAGGCTCTCTTTTCCTGGTCGATGATGTGAAAAATTGTTTCTGTGGGCAAGGGTGCAGAGGTGACATTCATTTCGGTGTTGCCGCAATGGGCAAGATTAACTCTGCAATACTTTTTAAGGTAGGCGTAGTAACCCATAGCCTGACTGATTTTGCAGTCACCTTTTATATGTACTCTGCCGTCAAGGGCGCTAACTTCATAATAGGATTTGCCGTTGATTCTGTCAGTGATTTCCAAAGAAAAGCTTTCGGCAATTTCAGGTGTGTTTCTTCTGATAAGGTTTAACATAAGTTTACCTCCGCAGCATTAAATCGAATATATTATATCAAATCGGATTTATCAAGTAAAGAGGAATTGTCTTTTTATTAAGATGTACGAGAAAATTCTCTGCAGGAAAATATCTGCCCTGCAGAGCTTAAGACAACGAAACACTTGCGCAGTTTTAAATATGATGATATAATAAAAATAACAAATCTACGGAGCTGATAAAATGTATATTCTTGGCTTTGATATAGGCGGCACAAAGTGCGCTGCTATAACGGCAGACTATGATGGTGAAAGCATAACCATAAAGAATAAAATCAAGGTGCCGACTGACCTTAGTGTGTCACCTTATGTTATGCTGGAAAGACTCGTTGACGCCTCACATAAAATTCTTGAGGGCAAGCCTGAAGCAATAGGGATTTCCTGCGGCGGACCTCTTGACAGTGAAAGCGGAGTGATTCTCTCACCGCCGAATCTCCCGGGATGGGATAATGTCAGAGTTACGGAATATATGGAAAATCACTACGGTGTTTCTGCGAGGCTTCAGAATGATGCAAATGCCTGCGCTCTGGCTGAATGGAAATTCGGCGCGGGAAAAGGCACAAAGAATATGATTTTTCTGACCTTCGGCACAGGTCTCGGTGCAGGCCTCATACTCGACGGCAGACTCTATAGCGGCACAAACGGCAATGCAGGTGAGGTCGGTCATATACGCCTTGACAAATCAGGTCCTGAGGGTTACGGTAAGAAAGGCTCTTTTGAGGGCTTTTGCAGCGGTGGAGGCTTAGCACAGTTCGGCTATGCGGCAGCAACAGAGTGCAGTGAAAAGGGCTTCTTGCCTGCGTACTGCAAAGAGCCTTTAAGAGAAAGTGACATAACAGCAAAATCCATAGCACGTGCAGCAAAGCAGGGCGATGAAACTGCTCTTTCCGTTTATGAAAGCTGTGGCAGATATCTGGGCAGAGGCCTGTCGGTGCTCATAGACATATTAAACCCTGAACGGATTGTTTTAGGCAGCATCTTTGAGCGCAGTGAGGAGCTTCTAAGAACATATATGGAAGAGGAAATAAAAAAAGAAGCTCTGTCACTTTCTGCACAGTGCTGCAAAATAGTGCCTGCGGCACTGGGTGAAGAAATAGGCGATTACGCAGCAATAGGTGCTGCTCTTTTATGAGGTGAAATATGATTTCTGACTTGATTAAAAGATATCCTGCTCTGGAAATAAGTGCAGATGATATAAAAGAAAGTGCAAAGGCAATTATTGAATGCTATAAGAAAGGCGGCAAGGTGCTGTTTTGCGGCAACGGTGGCAGTGCGGCTGACTGTGAGCATATTTCTGCTGAGCTTATGAAAGGCTTTTTAAAGCAAAGAGCGCTCAGTGAAAGCGAAAAAGCATCTATGAAACAGAATAATCCGCAAATCAGCGAGGAAATTTTCTGCGCCTTGCAAAAGGGTGTGCCTGCAATTGCTTTGTCTTCACTCACGGGACTTAACACTGCTTTCAGCAACGATATTACGGCAGAATATGCCTATGCTCAGGGTGTGATGAGTCTTGGAAAAAAAGGAGATATCCTCATAGCGATAAGCACATCCGGCAATTCAGCCAATGTTTTTGCTGCCGCTCAGGTTGCAAAGGCTCTTGGCTTGTGCGTTATAGCTCTCACCGGTGTTGACGGCGGCAAAATTGCAAAGCTTGCCGATATTGCAATCCGAGTGCCCGAAAACGAAACATATAAAATTCAGGAGCTTCATTTACCTGTGTACCACTGCATATGTGCCATGGTTGAGGCTGAGCTTTTCTGATATAAAAAGGCATCCACTTGAAAGGTGGATGCTTCTTGTTTATTCTTCCATCTGTTTGCCGAGAAAGCCTGCAGCGACCTGAGTAAGCTTGATATCAGTCTGCGACGGGGCACTCATTTTATCAGTACCTAACAGGACTACAGCGCCCATAACATCACCTCCGCCTATAATCGGGGACATAACACTTATGGGTCTGGGGCTATCCTCAGAAACAATGAGGTTGTCTTTATCCTGACCGAAAATATAGGTGTTTCGTCTTTCCATATAGCTTTCAAGAAGGGGCGAAATGCGCTTGCCCACCATATCCTTTTTAGGCAAACCTGATACAGCAATAACATGATCTCTGTCGCATATCACCACGGGAGCACCCGTTGTTCTGCCAAGGACATCAACATACTGCTTTGTGTAAGGTCCCAGCTCACCGATAGGGGAATATTTCTTGAAAATCACCTCACCGTCGGTATCGGTGTAAATTTCCAA
>JAZNUW010000020.1:0-1904 GCA_045592465.1 Acutalibacteraceae bacterium
CAGTTGACTTTGCAGAAAGCTATAACACCTACAAGTGTGACGGTCTGCCTGTGGGTGCCATATGCAACCCGGGCCTTGCAGCTATTGAGGCTGCCTTGTACCCTGCCGAGACGGACTATTACTACTTTGTAACGGACAGCGACTGGAACTACTATTACGCCTCAACCTATGCAGAGCACAAGAAAAACTGCAACGCAGTGGGACTTGTGGGGTAATTATGAATTATGAATGAGGAATTATGAATGATAACTGCTATAAATATTTCTGCCGTAAAGGCTATATGCTCGTGGAAATATCCTGAGCCTTATGATGTGTATAACTATATGTCTTTTGATGAAGCCGTAAAAACCAACTCACCCTTATTAAAAGGCGAAAACAAAGACAATTATATATGTTTCTGGGAAGGCGAAATACTGACGGCATATATAAACATTTATAAAAAGAATGAAGTGATTTTTCTCGGAATAGGTCTTTCACCCGATTATTGCGGAAAGGGTCTCGGAAAAACTTATTTAAATCAAGGTATTGAAACAGCTCAAACCCGTTATCCCGGCAAAGAAATATGGGTGCAGGTGCGTTCCTGGAATACAAGAGCAATTAAGTGCTATGAGAGTTGCGGATTTGCTGAAAAATATAAGGAAATCATAAAAGACAGATTCGGCAATGATGAAGAGTTTGTTTTTATGAAAAAGGAGCATTCAAATGAACCCCTATCTTAAAAATCTCAACCGAATAGAATTTGTCGTCACAATGGCTTGTAGCGGCAAATGCAAACACTGCTCACAAGGTGATCACAAAAACAGCGAAAGCATAAACAAACAATTAGCTTCAGATGCAGTGTGCAGAATTGCCCAAGAATATAATATTAAATCCGTTATGACATTCGGTGGAGAGCCTCTGCTGTGCAGCGATACCGTCTGTGCCATCCATCAGACAGCAAAAGAAATGCATATTCCTGATCGGCAACTTATCACCAACGGATATTTCAGCAAAGACTTTGACAAAATCCATGCTGTTGCAGTGAAGCTGGCAGACAGTGGAGTTAACGATATTCTCCTCTCTGTTGATGCTTTTCATCAGGAAACTATTCCTCTTGAATATGTCAAAGCCTTTGCTCAAGCTGTTTTAAAAACGGGAGTAGCTATAAAAGTTCAACCTGCGTGGCTTGTCAGCGAACAGACAAACAATCCCTATAACAACGAAACAAAAAAGCTGCTTAGTGAATTCAGCTCTATGGGAATTGGAGCCAACGAGGGAAATATCATTTTCCCCGTAGGAAATGCACTGAAATATTTAGGCGAATATTTTGACCTGAGCAAAGCCGAAAAAAGCCCTTATGAAGAAGACCCCTATGATATAAAAGCAATCTGTTTCAGCGCCAATGGCAATATTCTTGGCAACAATATTTATGAAAAAGATATCCTGGAAATTTTGTCACAATATAATCCCTAATAAAATTAACAGCAGGTATGCTCCTTGCATACCTACTGATTTTTTTACCCTCGCCGCGGGGCATTCTTTTTCCTGTCGCAAAAAAAGAATCAAAAACGCGAGGTTATTTTTATATATTAATCCCACTCACAGCCCGTAACCTTATCAAGGTCAACGCCTGTTGTGTCGTGAGTTTTTGTCATAAGCACAATAAGAGAGGCCGCAAAGCCGGGAATTGTGAAGCACAGCGCTATAGTGCCGATAACTGCGTTGCCCAGCCAGGTGATAAGAGGTATGCCCACAACATAGCAAAGGCCGATGCCGATGCCCATAGCAATAAACTGGGATGAAAGCACTGATGAACGTAGATTTGTCGGTGCCGATTCACTCATCATAAGTGAAATAAGGTCACCTGCACCCCAATAGGAGCCTATGCATGCGCCTGCTGCAAGACCGACAATAACCGTCGGCCA
>JAZNUW010000021.1:0-8614 GCA_045592465.1 Acutalibacteraceae bacterium
TCTGGATTGCGGGAACTCTTTCCGTGTCCGTAATAATCTACCATGTACACATGGTAGTACTTTGCAAGTTTTGTAACAACATTATCGAAGCTACAAGAGTTTGTCCCCTGGGCATGAAGCAGTAATAATTTGTTTTTTGCGGTTCCAACCTCATAGTAGTTCAAAATACTACTATCATCAATTTTATGCTGTGCATTATGAATCTTCATGTTGTATACTCACCTCGTCAAATTCTTATTTATTGAACTGATTATATCACACTTAAAGCAAAAATGCCACCCTTTTCGGATGACACAAATTCAATCATCGGTAATCGTAAGCTTAACCTCTCACCGAAGGCGAATAAAACTGAAAAAGCACTTCTTACGAAGTGCTTTTCGCTGGTGACTCACCGGGGATTCGAACCCCGGACACCTTGATTAAAAGTCAAGTGCTCTGCCAACTGAGCTAGTGAATCATTTTCAACAGCGTTTTATATTTTACTCAAAACACATATAAAAGTCAATAGTTTTAATCAAATTAATTAAAGATTTTACCTCCTTTGTTATTTTTAACCGAAAACCCTCTTTTATGCTGACTAAAAATATCGTAATTGTCGACAAAAACAGAAGATTAAGAATAATTATTGAAATAAAAAAGATTATATGATAAAATAAATTGAAGAAAACAAACCGAAAGGATTGATATAAATGAAATATGTAGTTGTATTATATGACGGTATGGCTGACTACCCCGTACCCGCCCTTAACGGCAAAACCCCTATGATGTGCGCAAAGAAGCCCCTTTTTGACTCCCTTGCAAAAAAAGCTGAGGTTGGTCTTGTCAAGACAGTTCACGATTCACTCAAGCCCGGCAGTGACGTGGCGAATATGAGCGTTATGGGCTTCGACCCGATGAAATATTACACAGGCCGTTCGCCTCTTGAGGCTGTGAGCATCGGCGTAAAGCTCAGAGACGATGACGTCACTCTCAGATGCAACCTTGTCACTCTTTCCGATGAGGAAAATTACGGTGACAAAACTATGGTTGACTACTCAGCAGGCGACATTTCTTCAGAGGAAGCTGCAGAGCTCATCAAAAGTGTTCAGGAAGCCTTCGGAAACGATAAATTCACCTATTACAGCGGTGTTAGCTACCGTCACTGTCTTGTGGTACGCGAGGGCACAACAGACCTTGGCAATATGACCCCGCCTCATGATATCAGCGGCAGAGTTGTGGGTGAATATCTCAGCACTCATGAAAACGCAGCAGAGCTTATCGCCATGATGAAAAAGAGCTATGATGTGCTCAAGGACCACCCTGTGAATAAAAAGAGAATTGCCGAGGGCAAGCGTCCCGGCAACTCGATATGGCTCTGGGGTGAAGGCAACAAGCCTATCCTGCCCACCTTCGAAAGCCTTTACGGAATAAAGGGCAGTGTTATCTCAGCTGTTGACCTGCTTAAGGGTATAGGCCTGAGTGCAGATATGAGCGTACCCGAGGTTGAGGGCGCAACAGGATATATCGACACAAACTTTGAGGGCAAGGCAAAATGTGCACTGGAAGAGCTTGAAAAGGGCGCCGACCTTGTGTATATTCATATTGAAGCTCCCGATGAATGCGGTCACAGAGATGAGCCTGAAAACAAGGTGCGTTCAATTGAGCTTATTGATGAAAAGGTGCTCTCAATTCTCCTTGAGGGTCTTGAAAAGTATGATGATTATAAGATTATGATACTTCCCGACCACCCCACACCCATAGTGACAAAAACTCATGCAAGAGATCCTGTACCCTATATGATTTATCATAAGAATGCTACCACACAGGGCGTGGACACTATCAACGAAGAAACTGCCAAAGCTACAGGCAACTTCATTGAAAACGGTCCGTCAATTATGAAAAAGTTTATTGAGGAATAATTTATTACGGCTTCAGGACAGTCTGTCCCGAAGCCTTTTTTCCGCTCTTATGCGCTAAAGTGTATATTTTTTGTAATATTTTCCACAAAATTCGATAATTTTCCTATGTTTTTATGTGAAAAGTATATTGACTTTAGCACTTTAACACTATATAATAAGGTTTAATCATTCTTTTATAGAAGTTGAATATATTTAATCCCAGAGGTGATTTTATAATGAAAAGAGTATACAATTTTTCAGCAGGTCCTTCAATGCTTCCTCTTTCAGTTTTAGAGAAAGCCCAGTCAGAGCTTATCACATACGGAGACAGCGGCATGAGCGTAATGGAAATGAGCCACCGCAGCGCTGTTTATGATGAAATAATCAAAAGCGCAGAAGCGCTTCTTCGTGAAATTATGGAAATCCCCGATAACTATAAGGTGCTTTTCCTTCAGGGCGGCGCATCAACACAGTTTGCAGCAGTCCCCCTCAACCTTATGAATAAAAACGGCAAGGCTGACTACATTCTTTCAGGTCAGTTCTCAACCAAGGCCTTCAAGGAAGCTCAGAAGTACGGCGACGTTGTGGCTGCAGCCTCATCAAAGGATGACAATTTCAGTCGCATCCCCGAAACCACAAGAGAATCCTTCAGACCCGATGCAGACTATGTTCACATCTGCTTCAACAACACAATTTACGGCACAAAGTTCGGCTACATACCCGACACAGGCGATATTCCTCTTGTTGCAGATATGTCATCATGCATTATCTCAGAGCCCGTTGACGTGAGCAAGTTCGGTCTTATCTATGCCGGTGCTCAGAAAAATATGGCTCCCGCAGGTCTGACAATTGTTATTGTACGCGAAGACCTTATCGGCAATGCAAGAGATATTACTCCCGCCATGCTCGACTATAAGCTTATGGCTGAGGGTGAATCAATGTATAACACTCCCCCCTGCTACTGCATATATATGGCTAAGCTTGTTTATGAATGGATCAAGGACCTTGGCGGTCTGAGCGAAATGAAAAAGCTCAACGAAAAGAAGGCTGCCGTGCTTTATGATTATCTTGACAGCCAGGATTATTATATAGCTCCCACAGCAAAAGACAGCCGTTCAATGATGAACGTAACCTTCGTAACAGGCGATGCAGACCTTGACAAGAAATTTGCTTCAGAGGCTGCAAAGGCAGGTCTTCAGAATCTCAAGGGTCACAGAAGTGTGGGCGGTATGAGAGCATCAATCTATAATGCCATGCCCTATGAAGGCGTTGTGGCTCTCGTTGAATTTATGAAGGACTTTGCACAGAAGAATCCGAAATAAGAGGTAATAACAATGAAAAATATTAAAACAATGAACAAGATCGCAAAAATCGGTCTTGACGAGCTTGATAAAAGCATCTTCAGCATCAGCGACGATATAGAAAATCCCGAAGGCATTATGGTGCGCTCAGCTTCACTTCACGACATGGAATTCGGCAGTGAACTCAAGGCAATAGTACGTTGCGGCGCAGGTGTAAACAATATCCCTACCGATAAATGTGCAGAACAGGGCATCGTTGTTTTCAACACTCCCGGTGCAAACGCAAACGGCGTTAAGGAGCTGACAATTGCATCACTTCTTATGGCCTCAAGAAAAATCACAGACGGCATCAACTGGGCTAATACCCTTGAAACAGACGTTGCAAAGCAGGTCGAAAAGGGCAAGAGCGCCTTTGGCGGATGTGAAATTATGGGCAAGACTCTCGGTGTTATCGGTCTTGGTGCTATCGGCGGTCTTGTGGCAAATGCTGCAAAGAGCCTTGGCATGAAGGTTATCGGCTGTGACCAGTTTATCACAGTTGACGCAGCATGGCATCTTTCACGTTCAATCAATAAGGCTTCAACCTATGATGAGGTTTATGCTCAGGCTGACTATATCACACTTCACATTCCCTCAACACCTGACACAAGAGGCATGATCAATGCTGAAGCTATTGCCAAGATGAAAGACGGCGTTAAAATCATCAACCTTTCACGTGCCGACCTTGTGAATGTCCCCGACCTTAAGGAGGCTCTCGCAAGCGGCAAGGTCAGCTGCTATGTAACTGACTTCCCCACAGAAGAAACAATCAACTGCGAAGGCATTATCACCACTCCCCACCTGGGTGCCTCAACAAATGAGAGTGAAGACAACTGCGCAGTTATGGCCGCTCAGCAGCTCAGCGATTTCCTTTTAAACGGCAACATCAAAAACAGTGTGAACTATCCGAGCATTGAGATGCCCAGAACAACTGCCTCAAGACTTGTGGTACTTCACAAGAATGTGCCCAATATGATCAGCACCATCACCGGCAAGATTTCGGATGAAGGCATCAACATTGAGCATATGGCAAACCGTTCAAAAGGCAATTATGCCTGCACTATGGTTGACACACCTGACGAAGTCAGCGACGAAACAATCAATGCAATTGCTGACACTGAAAACATCATCAGAGTTATCAGAGTTTAATTTAATAATAATGAAGCGCGGGTAAGATTCTGCTAAAATGCAGTTTCTTACCCGCCGTTTTGGTTTAAAATATTATTTTTTATCAAACACACTCTTGATATATTCATCCTCAAAATATGAATTATAGTCTTTAAATATCTGCTTTCTTAAGGTGAAACCCTTTGCTCTTTTCCATAGCTTCCTTTTCACTTTATCAAAAAATCTGTTCATTAATATGATTATTATGAATATTGGGATATAGGCTGTGCCGCATATTTTTGCTGCCAGATGAATATCACCAAAAATCCATATCAGAATAAAGGGTATTATAAGAAGAAGCAGTCCCGTAAAAGCATTGCCGAGAATATCAAAGGCATCAAATATTTTAAGGCTTTTATCACCCTTGTTTATAGCTTCTTCCAATATTCCTTTCATCCTCACTTCATCGCTGACGCTATAACGCACAAGAGCAAAACTGCTCTGATTTGAGAACGGCACTACCCTTTCATATTCATCGGCGAAGCTGCCTCGCTTTTTATCTGTGAGCAGAAGGATTTTCATATTATCCTGTGCAGTAAAAGCATAACGCGAAGCAGTTTTAAAAAATCTCTTTAAAACAATGCCAAACTTTGCAAGCAGATATATAACATCGCTTTTACCCTCAGGGATGAGCACAAATTCATTGACAGACTCATCAACCTCAACAGTCTTTGCTTCATCCTTTTGAATTATCTCTCTAGCATCGCCACAGCCATAAAAAACGGCTATAACAGCAGAACCAGATTTATTGTCAAAGGTTATTCTCATCATTTTCTCCTTGTGCTGTGTCTGAAAACAGCTGAAATATATTCATTGTCAAAATATGAATTATTATCTTTAAAAATGCCATCAGGCATATCATTGCAGGGTGCTATTGTTTCGCCTATTTTTTCACCGTGTCTGTCAAGCAGTCTGTCGAAGCTCTTAAAAGCAAAATTAAACACCTTTCTGACTATCTTCCACCCTATTGCTCCCACCACCAGAAGCACCGATAACACAATTATTGTGGGAATCGGAAAGACTATAAGCAAGCCTATAAGGGTACCAAGCAATATAAGCCCAAGTAATATTCCGCATATAACGGTGAAAGCGTCATCCAGCCACATTCCTACCCCTAAAAGTTTGCTCCATTTTTCTGTCTTTTTATCGAACTTATCGAGCTTTTGCTCATCGTCTCTGAGCTTATTTCTTATACCGTCTTCATCTTTAACCTTGTAATATGCTTCAGGAAGAAATCCGCCTTTAAGAGAGGGAACAACCCTCTGATAGCTTTCAAGATTATTGCCTCTTACCCTTTCAACCTTCAGTGAAATTTCACTATCCTTACCGAGCTGAAAATCATAATGTGCCACAGTAATAAACCTGTGATAAACGGTCATTCCGCGTTTTTGCGAGAAGGTTTCAAAGCTATATTCATCTTCTGTGGTCAGGGTGAGTCTTATATTGTCGTTATCTACGGAATATATCTCATCGGCACCCGACGGCAAAAAATAAACAATGCCGTTAAGCCCTATAATTATCTTTTTGTCAGACTGATTTCTGAATAATATATTCATTTCTTTCTCCTGTCACAAAACAAAATCGGCGGGTACACCGTTGCCTTTACAGCAGGTGTGCCCGCGTCCCATAAATATCAACTTAAACATTAAACAGGAAGTGAACAATGTCGCCGTCTTTCATCACATATTCCTTGCCTTCGCTCTTGACAAGGCCCTTTTCCTTCGCCGCAGCAAGGGAGCCGAGCTCCATAAGATTGTCAAAGGAAACAACCTCAGCTCTGATGAAGCCACGCTCGAAGTCAGAGTGAATTTTGCCCGCTGCCTGAGGTGCCTTGGTGCCCTTTTTGATTGTCCAGGCCCTTACCTCGGGCTGACCTGCAGTGAGATATGAAATAAGGCCGAGCAGGTTATAGCTGCGCTGAATGAGCAGGTCAAGACCGCTTGACTCGATGCCTAAATCTTCAAGGAACATCTGCTTGTCTTCGTTTGAAAGTGAGGAAATCTCAGCCTCAAGCTCTGCGCAGATGGGAAGCACCTCACTGCCCTCAGCCTCTGCGATTTCACACACAGCCTTATAGTTTTCGTTGGTATCAATACCGCTTACGAAGTCTGCCTCACTCATATTGCAGGCATAGATAACAGGCTTTGATGTCAGAAGTGCAACACTGTCAAGAATTGCCTTCTCTTCCTCGTCGCACTCAATGCTTCTTGCTGTCTGCTCGTTTTCAAGGGCAGTCTTTACTCTCTGCAGGAAATCATATTCTGCCGCAAGACCCTTGTCGCCCTTCATAGCCTTTGATGTTCTGTCAATTCTTCTCTCAATCATTTCAAGGTCTGAAAGAATAAGCTCAAGGTTGATAGTTTCAATATCGCGCTTTGCGTTAACACTGCCGTCAACGTGAATAATGTCGTCGTCCTCAAAGCAGCGCACCACGTGGATAACTGCGTCAACCTCTCTGATGTGTGAAAGGAATTTGTTTCCCAGTCCCTCACCCTTTGATGCGCCTCTTACAAGACCTGCAATATCAACAAATTCAATTGTTGCAGGGGTGAACTTGACAGGGTTATACATATCTCTGAGCTTTTCAAGTCTTTCATCGGGCACTGCAACAACACCAACATTAGGCTCAATTGTGCAGAAAGCATAGTTAGCTGACTGTGCACCCGCATTTGTTATTGCATTAAAAAGTGTACTTTTGCCCACGTTAGGCAAACCAACAATACCAAGTTTCATTTATTTTACCTCTTCTTTTTCTATGCACAACGTGCAATTCATGGCAAAGCCGATTAATGAAGCATCGCTTCAATTCATAATTCATAATTTATAATTACTTATGCCTTCACCAGGCAGGCGTTACTTTTTGCTGCCGCCCAAAAAGTAACCAAAAACGCGTTGATGCTTTTTATTTTGTGGCTTCGATAAGTGCCTGCTCGATATCAGCAATAATATCGTCAGCGTCTTCAATACCAACTGACAGACGGATAAGGTCGCTCTTAACGCCTGCTTCTTCAAGCTGCTTGTCTGTGAGCTGTCTGTGAGTGGTTGATGCAGGGTGAAGCACACATGTCTTGCTGTCAGCAACGTGAGTTACAATTGAAGCAAGTCTGAGTGAATCCATAAACTTTGTTGCAGCCTCTCTGCCGCCCTTGACACCGAAGGAAATTACGCCGCAGGTGCCGTCAGGCATATATTTCTTGGCAAGCTCATACTGCTCGTCACCCTCAAGACCGGGGAATGATACCCATGAAACCATATCACTTTCCTTAAGGTACTTTGCCACCTTAAGAGCATTGCTGCAATGTCTTTCCATTCTCAGGTGAAGAGTTTCAAGACCAAGGTTAAGAAGGAATGCATTCTGGGGGCCGGGGATTGAGCCGAGGTCGCGCATAAGCTGAACAACACACTTTGTTATATATGCACCCTTGCCGAAGCGCTCTGTGTAAGTTACGCCGTGATAGCTGTCATCGGGAGTTGTAAGACCAGGATATTTGTCACTCTTGGTCCAGTCGAAATTACCGCTGTCAACGATTACACCGCCGACCTGAGTAGCATGACCGTCCATATATTTGGTGGTTGAATGTGTAACGATGTCTACCCCGTACTTAAAAGCCTGACAGTTGATAGGTGTGGGGAAGGTGTTGTCAACAATAAGGGGCACACCGTGTCTGTGAGCAGCATTTGCAAACTTTTCAATATCGAGCACCTGAAGTGAGGGATTTGAAAGAGTTTCGCCGAAAACAGCCTTTGTGTTTTCTTTGAAGGCAGCCTCAAGCTCTTCCTCTGAGCACTGAGGTGTAACGAATGTGAATTCGATGCCCAGCTTTCTCATTGTGACGTTAAACAGGTTGAAGGTACCGCCGTAAATAGCTGAAGAAGCAACAACGTGGTCACCTGCTGAGCAGATATTGAAAATAGCAAAAAAGTTTGCAGCCTGACCTGATGATGTGAGCACTGCAGCCACACCGCCTTCAAGGTCTGCAATTTTAGCTGCTACGCAGTCATTTGTGGGATTCTGAAGTCTTGTGTAAAAATAGCCCGAAGCCTCAAGGTCAAAGAGCTTGCCCATTTCAACACTTGAATCATATTTATAGGTTGTGCTCTGGCAGATAGGAAGCTGTCTGGGCTCACCGTTTTTGGGAGTGTATCCGCTATGAATACATTTAGTTGCAATTTTATAATCGCTCATATTAAAACCTCTTTTCTGAGTTTGTTTATTGGATTTTGCCTGAT
>JAZNUW010000022.1:0-11944 GCA_045592465.1 Acutalibacteraceae bacterium
CATTTTTATTTAAAAATTCACGTTTACCTATTGATATTTGCTTCAAAATTTGAGATAATATAATGAATTATAATATCCCATAAGGAGGTATATACATTGAGTGATAACTTAAAGCTCGCTGAGCTTTTATTTCCCGATATAACAAAAACACCCGATGATATGGAAGCACAGTTTCCGCCGAGAAACCTCAAAGAAGGCGCAAGAGTAACAAGACTTGCTCCCAGCCCCACAGGCTTTCTCCACTTCGGCAACCTTTTCACAGGCACAGTTGCTTACAGAACAGCCAAAACAACAGACGGCATTTTCTATGTACGCGTTGAAGACACCGATCAGAAAAGAAAAATCGAAGGCGCCATTGAAGTTATGCTTGGCGGTCTCGAAGCTTTCGGCGTCAAGGCTGATGAAGGCGTTGTCGGTGAGAATGTTGAAAAGGGTGATTACGGCCCCTATTATCAGAGCCAGAGAAAACACATCTATCACGTTTTTGCAAAAGACCTTGTCTCAAAAGATTTAGCATATCCCTGCTTCTGTAGTGCAGAAGAGCTTGATGAAATCAGAGCACAGCAGGAAAATGAGCCTCAGAAGGGCTATTGGGGCAAATATGCAAAATGCCGCAATCTCACACTCAGTGAAATTGAAGAGAATATCAAAGCAGGCAAGCCGTGGACACTTCGTCTGAAGTCACCGGGTAACGCAGAAAACAAATGCTTTATTGAAGATATGATAAAGGGAAAAATTGAAATGCCCGAAAATGTGCAGGATATCGTTCTTCTCAAGTCAGACGGAATTCCTACATATCACTTTGCTCACGCAGTGGATGACCACCTTATGCGTACCACCCACGTTGTGCGCGGTGACGAGTGGATGTCAAGCTGCCCCGTACATCTTCAGCTTTTCAAGTGCCTTGGCTTCAAGGTGCCCAAGTATGCTCACGTTGCTCCCATTATGAAGGAAGAAAACGGCGGCAAGCGCAAGCTTTCAAAGAGAAAGGACCCCGAGGCAGCAGTTACCTTCTATGTTGAAGAGGGCTACCCGAAAGAGAGTGTCAATGAATACATTATGACACTTATGAACTCCAACTTTGAAGACTGGCGCAAAACAAACAAGGATGCATCAATTGATGCCTTCCCCTTTAACCTTAAGAAAATGAGTGTTTCAGGCGCGCTTTTTGATATGGTGAAATTAAATGACGTGTCAAAGAATGTTATTTCACTTATGAGTGCGGATACAGTTTATGCTTACACTGCCGAATGGGCAAAGCAGTATGATGAAGAATTCTTCGCACTGCTGACAAGGGATGAAGCTTTCTCAAAGGCAATTCTCAGTGTTGACCGTGATACACCCAAGCCCAGAAAGGATATCGCCTGCTGGAGCGAGGTCAAGGATTATGTAAGCTACTATTTCGACGAGCTTTTCGAAAATGCTTATGAAATGCCTGAAAATATCACAGCTCCTATGGCCAAGGAAATTCTCACTGCATATATAAATGTATACAGTGAAAATGACAGCAAGGACGAATGGTTCCAGAGAATGAAAGACCTTTGCGAGCCTCTCGGTTACACTCCCAACGTTAAGGAGTATAAGAAGAACCCCGAAATGTTCAAGGGTCACGTCGGCGACGTTTCAACAGTAATCAGAGTTGCCGTAACAGGCAGAAGAAACACTCCCGACCTTTATTCGATTATGAGCCTGTTGGGCAAGGATAAGGTTATGCAAAGACTTAACTCAGCACTCGAGCATTTCAGCGCGTGAAAGGAAGTATACAATGGAAGAAGCAGTTAAAGTTTCAAATTTTATACACGACTTCATTGATGAAGACTTAGAGAAGGGTGTCTACTCCCATGTGCAGACACGTTTCCCTCCTGAGCCTAACGGTTACCTTCACATCGGTCACGCCAAGGCTATACAGATAGACTTCTCCACTGCAGAGAAATATGGCGGTACCTGTAATCTTCGTCTTGACGACACAAACCCCTCAAAGGAGGATGTGGAGTACGTCGATGCAATAAAGGAAGATATTCAGTGGCTCGGCTATAAGTGGGATAAGGTGCTTTATGCATCAAGCTATTTTGATTTCATTTATGAATGTGCCATCAAACTCATTGAAATGGGCAAGGCTTATGTCTGCGACCTGACTGCAGACGAAATAAGAGAATACAGAGGTACTCTCACAGAGCCGGGCAAAAACAGCCCCTACAGAGAAAGAAGCATAGAGGAAAATCTTGATCTGTTCAAGAGAATGACCGACGGCGAATTCCCTGACGGCGCAAGAGTGCTTCGTGCAAAAATTGATATGGCTTCACCCAACATCAATATGCGCGACCCTGTTATTTACAGAATCGCTCACGTGAGCCATCATCAGACAGGTGACAAGTGGTGTGTTTATCCCATGTATGACTTTGCGCATCCTCTGTCAGACACCAGGGAGGGCGTAACGCATTCTCTTTGCTCACTTGAATTTGAAAATCACAGACCTCTTTATGACTGGTTCCTCAAGGAGCTTCAGTTCAAAGAGCCCTCACGTCAGATAGAGTTTGCAAGACTCAATCTTAACTACTGTCTTACAAGTAAGCGTAAGTGCTTACAGCTTGTGACAGAGGGCATTGTTGACGGCTGGAATGACCCCAGAATGGTTACCATCAGCGGCATGAGAAGACGCGGTTACCCTGCTGAAGCAATAAGAGATTTCATAAACCGCGTGGGTGTTTCAAAGGCATACAGTGTGGTTGACTTCGGTCTGTTAGAGGCTTGTGTCAGAGATAACCTCAACGAAAATGCTCCCAGAGCTATGGCAGTGCTTCGCCCGCTGAAGGTTATAATCGATAACTATCCCGAAGATCTTGTGGAAGAAATTGAGCTTCCTGTTAATCAGGATAAGCCTGAGCTCGGCACAAGAACGATCCGCTTCTCAAAAGAAATTTATGTTGAAAAAGAGGACTTCATGGTTGAGCCTCCGAAAAAGTATTTCAGACTCTTCCCCGGCAACGAGGTAAGACTCAGAGGTGCCTATTTCGTTAAGTGTGTTGGCTATGACACAGACGAAAACGGTGAGGTTACAGCAGTGCACTGCACCTATGACCCTGCAAGCAAGGGCGGCAACTCACCTGACGGCAGAAAGGTCAAAGGTACTCTTCATTGGGTAAGCGCAAAGAACAGCATAACCTTTGAAGCAAGACTTTATGACAGACTTTTCAACAATCCCAACCCCTCAGACGAATCGCAGGGCAGTTTCAAGGATAATCTTAACCCTGATTCACTTACAGTGCTTGAAGGCTGTAAGCTTGAGGACGGCATAGAAAATCTGAAGACGGGTGACACCTTCCAGTTTATGAGACAGGGCTATTTCTGTGTGGACACAACCTCCACTGATGAAAAGCTTGTCTTTAACAGAACGGTAGACCTTAAGTCTTCATGGAAATAAAAGGAGTATAAACTTATGAAAATTGCATATCGTATCATTACCCCGATACTCGCAATCGGTGCAGTAGTAATGGGACTTCTTCTCAAGCTCTTCTATTTTGCAATCGGTGGCGCATCGGATGAAATTTCAAGCATCGTAACTCTTGTTCAGCAGTTTGGTGTTAACACAAAGTATGAATATTCAGCTTATGAAATCCTTAAGATGCTTTCAGGCGTGGATATGAGCAATGCCGGAGAAGCAAGCGAAGCAACCTTTGCAAGCATTGCCGAGCCTGTTATGCCTCACATGATAGCATTTGTTGTGTTCTTTGTTATTGCACTTCTTCTGTTCCTTGCAGTGGGTGTTGTTGCAGCTGCAACATGCAACAGAAAGGCAGTTATTGCCATGTCAGCAAGCGGTCTTGTTATCTGCTTTATATGCATCGTTGTCGGCAGACTTGCTTTTGATAAGATTATCGGTGGCGAAATTCCCCTTTCAGATCTTGTAGGTCTTTTCTCAGAAAGTGCATGGACACAGATTCTTGCAACGGTTGTTACGGTTTCACAGGCTACTCTTTCAACAGGCTTCTATGCAGTCTTCGGAATGTACATTCTGGTTATTCTCTGGAGCATTCTTGTTAATATGCTTATCAAGACTCCCATAACAATTGAGAGAAAGCACAGAAGAAAGAAGCCCATAAAGAGACTTTCAGCTATCGTTCACAGATAAAAAATTTAAGGAGACTCGTTGAGAGTCTCCTTTTTATTTTACGGTACGCGTCAAAGCAAGGAGCAAAGCGGCAGGAGCTTTTCCACCCACCGTGTGTCACTTTCTTGAGTACCACTCAGTCAAAATTGCAAGTGATTTCGACAGCGCCTCTTTCAGGCAAGCCAAGCCTTAACCAAAGAACTTTACTCTATCGGAAGTCAAAGGCTTTTTGCTTACAAAAAAACGCAATTATGTATTAAAAAAGGCGGGTAGGAATTAACCTACACCGCCTGATTTTTTTGCAATTCCGAATTCCGCTTTACGAATTCCGATTTCAGTTTTTATTCAGCGTCGGGAGCATAGAGATCCTTGAGCTTGAGAAGGTGAGCGTATCTGTCCTTAGCAACCTGTTCGCTCTTTGTGAAGAGTGATTCAGCTCTGTCGGGGAATTCACGCATAAGTCTTGTGTAACGAGCTTCATTCTTGATGAATGCCTGATACTCAGCGTTGGGTTCCTTGCAGTCAAGTGTGAAGGGATTCTTGCCTTCTGCCTTGAGAGCGGGGTTGTAACGGAAGATGTTCCAGTAACCGCATTCAACAGCCTTCTTCATTTCAGCCTGACAGTTGATCATGCCACCCTTGATTGAGTGCATTTCACAGGGTGAGTAGCCGATGATGAGTGAGGGACCGGGATATGCTTCAGCTTCCTGGATTGCCTTGAGTGTCTGAGCCATGTTAGCGCCCATAGCGATCTGTGCAACATAAACATAGCCGTAGCTCATTGCGATTTCAGCAAGGCTCTTCTTGTTGATTTCCTTACCTGCTGCTGCGAACTGTGCAACCTGACCGATGTTTGAAGCCTTGGAAGCCTGTCCGCCTGTGTTTGAGTAAACTTCTGTGTCGAATACCATTACGTTTACGTCCTGGCCTGATGCAAGCACGTGGTCAAGACCGCCGTAACCGATATCGTATGCCCAGCCGTCACCACCAAAGATCCATACGGATTTCTTTGAAAGGTATTCGCTGTTGTCGAGTACGTCTTTGCAAAGGTCGCAGTTTGCGCCTGCTGCCTTGATAGCTGCAACAAGAGCGTCAGCTGCTGCTGTGTTCTTAGCGCCGTCGTTTACAGTTGCAAGATATTCTTCACCTGCTGCCTTAACTTCTGCTGCGCAAACGTCGGAAGCAACGATGCCCTGAACGTCTTCGATAAGTCTGTCTCTGATAGCCTTCTGGCCATAGAACATACCGAGACCGTGCTCTGCGTTGTCTTCGAAGAGTGAGTTAGCCCATGCAGGACCGTGACCCTTTTCGTTAACTGTGTAGGGTGATGTTGCTGCGGGACCGCCCCAGATTGATGAACAGCCTGTTGCATTTGAAATGTACATTCTGTCACCGAAGAGCTGAGTGATAAGACGTGCATATGATGTTTCTGCACAACCTGCGCATGAGCCTGAGAACTCGAGGAGAGGCTTCTTGTACTGGCTTGAAACAACGTTCATAACAGCAGTTGTTTCCTTCTTCTCTGTTACGTTAGCTACGCAGTAATCAAATACCTTCTGTTCTTCAAGCTGTGATTCTTTTGAAACCATCTTGAGTGACTTTGTGGGACATACGCCGATACATACGCCGCAACCCATACAGTCCATGGGAGAAACAGCAAGAGTATATGTGTAGTTTGTCTTAACAACGGGCTTGGGAGCCTTCTTCATGTTTGCGGGAGCTGCTGCAACTTCTTCGTCGCTCATAGCGAAGGGACGGATTGTAGCATGGGGGCAAACATAAGCACACTGGTTACACTTAGCACATGTTGCGGGATCCCATTCGGGAACGAGAACTGCAACGCCTCTCTTTTCATAAGCTGATGCGCCGTGTTCGAAGGTACCGTCAGCATGCTCTGTGAAAGCTGAAACAGGAAGTGAGTAACCATCCATAACGCCAACGGGCTTGAGGATAGTGTCAACCATCTTAACGAGCTTAGCTGCGCCTTCTGAAGCTGCAACTGCTGCGTCGTCTGATGCATCTGCCCATGCAGCGGGAACGTCTACCTTATGGAAAGCAGTAGCACCTGCATCGATAGCATTGTGGTTAGCATCAACGATATCCTGACCCTTCTTTGAGTAGGACTTTGTTGCTGCGTCCTTCATATACTGAATAGCTTCAGCTGAAGGCATAACGTTTGCAAGAGCAAAGAATGCTGACTGAAGAACAGTGTTTGTTCTCTTACCCATACCAACCTTTTCAGCAAGGTCAATAGCATTAACTGTGTAAAGCTGGATGTTGTTGTTAGCGATATATCTCTTTGCTTCAGCATTGAGGTGTTTTTCAAGCTCGTCGTCGCTCCACTGGCAGTTGATAAGGAATACACCGCCGGGCTTTACGTCGTTAACCATCTTGAAGCCCTTGTCAACATATGAGGGGTTATGACATGCAACGAAGTCAGCCTTGTTGATGTAGTAGGGGCTCTTGATGGGCTTGTCGCCGAAACGAAGGTGAGAAATGGTGATACCGCCTGTCTTCTTTGAGTCGTACTGGAAGTATGCCTGTACGTACTTGTCAGTGTGGTCACCGATAATTTTGATTGAGTTCTTGTTAGCACCAACGGTACCGTCACCGCCGAGACCCCAGAACTTGCATTCGATAGTACCTTCAGCTGCTGTGTTGGGAGCGGGTACTTCGGGAAGTGAGAGGTTGGTAACGTCGTCTACGATGCCAAGAGTGAACTGAGCCTTGGGCTCGTCCTTAGCAAGCTCTGTATATACAGCAAATACGCTTGAAGGAGGAGTATCCTTTGAACCGAGACCGTAACGGCCGCCGATAACCTTGATGTCTGCTCTGCCGTTTGTTGCAAGAGCTGTAACAACGTCAAGATAGAGGGGCTCGCCGAGAGCACCGGGTTCCTTTGTTCTGTCGAGAACAGCAATTTTCTTACATGTTGCAGGGATAGCTGCAAGAAGGTGCTTAGCTGAGAAGGGTCTGTAAAGACGAACCTTGATAAGACCAACCTTTTCGCCCTGAGCTGTGAGGTAATCAACAACTTCTTCAGCAACGTCGTTGAATGAACCCATAGCAACGATTACTCTTTCAGCATCGGGAGCACCGTAGTAGTTGAAGAGCTGATAGTTTGTGCCGAGCTTAGCATTAACCTTGCCCATATATTCTTCAACGATTTCGGGAACTGCATCATAATACTTGTTGCAAGCTTCTCTGTTCTGGAAGAAGATATCGTCGTTTTCGTGTGAACCACGCATTACGGGGCGTTCGGGGTTGAGAGCTCTTTTTCTGAATGCTTCAACAGCATCCATATCGCACATTTCCTTGAGGTCGTCGAAATCCCAGACTTCGATCTTCTGAAGTTCGTGTGAAGTACGGAAACCGTCAAAGAAGTTGAGGAAGGGAACGCGGCTCTTGATTGTTGCAAGGTGAGCAACAGCACCGAGGTCCATAACTTCCTGTGTATTTGTTTCAGCGAGCATTGCAAAGCCTGTCTGACGGCAAGCGTAAACGTCTGAATGATCGCCGAAGATGTTAAGTGCATGTGATGCTACACAACGAGCTGAAACATGGAAAACGCTGGGAAGAAGTTCGCCTGCGATTTTGTACATGTTGGGGATCATGAGAAGAAGACCCTGTGAAGCTGTGTAGGTTGTTGTAAGAGCACCTGCTGCAAGTGAACCGTGAACGGTACCTGCTGCGCCTGCTTCTGACTGCATCTCGACAACGTTAACTCTTGTGCCGAAGATGTTTTTTAATCCCTGAGCTGACCACTGATCAACGTAGTCTGCCATGGGGCTTGACGGTGTGATGGGATAAATGCCTGCAACTTCTGTGAACGCATATGATACGTGAGCAGCAGCATTGTTACCGTCCATGGTTTTCATTTTTCTGGCCATTGGATTGTCCTCCTGAATTTTATTTGGATTATCGATTAGATACCACCTTGTATTCTATCACTTTCTGTTGCAATTGTAAATACAATTTCCGCAATTTTTTTGTTATTATAAGGTAAAAAGAAAGGTGTTATTCCGTGAGTGGCAATGCTTTTTGGAATAAAAAGGTTTAATATCCAAAAAATGTAAATAAACATTGAATTTTGTAAACGGATGTTGTATAATAGGGGAGAATAAGGTGTAGACACCGGAGAACATGGAGGTATATATATGATTAAAAAGTTAATATGTGCTATTCTTATAATGCTTATGGTTATGAGTACCGCAGTGCCTTGTCTTGCGGCAGGCTATGATGAAAAGCCTTCAATTTATGTTACAGGAGCACGTGTAACTCATATTCACGCTGCAGACGGCTCCCTGCTTTTCCCTAACGAGGGCGTTGATGCGGGTGAGGTAGTAAAGGAAGCACTCAGACCTTGCTTTCAGAAGCTTGCCAAGGGCATGATCACAGGGGATTATGAGCCATGGGCGATGGAATTCCGTGATGCAATGATTAAAATTTTCGGAGATATGGCTCTTGATAAAAACGGCGAAGCCAGTGACGGCAGCTATCCCGAGCACCCCTATAACTATTCTCTTCCGAAAAAAAGCTCAAACTATGATGTTATGGATTACAGACTCTGGTATGACTGGAGACTCTCACCCCTTGATGTTGCAGTGGATCTCAGAAGCTACATAGACCAGGTCAAAGCCGTAACAGGCGAAGACAAGGTCAATATTATCGGCCGTTGCTACGGTGCAAATGTTGTTCAGGCTTATCTTACACTTTATCCTGATCATGCACTGGCAAATGTTGATGACGTTTCTTATCTTTCCTCTTCTGTTGACGGAATTGATGCTCTGGGAGCACTTTTCACAGGCGATATCGAGCTTGAAGATCAGGCTGTCAGCAATTTTGTGGATTATTATATGGAACATGAAGACCTGGTTGAGGATGAAGAAACAAAGGCCCTCATCGTTTCAGCAGTGGAAATGTTCAACTATATTTCTGTTCTCGGCCTCACAGGCGATGCTCTGGAGCTTTTCCTCAGAAGAGTGAGACACGATGTTTTCCCGCTTGTGCTTAAGGATACCTTTGCGGGTTGGCCCTCCTATTGGGCAATGGTTCCTGCTGATAAATATGAAGAGGCAAAAGAATTCATATTTGCAGGTGTTGAAGACGAATATGCGGGCTTCATCAAAAAATGCGACGATTATTATAATAAGGTTCAGCTTAAGGCAGTGCAGACTCTTAAATATCTCAATGCAGGCGGCATCGATTTTTATATAATCTCAAAATATAATTTCCCTGATATACCCATCTATGAAGGTGCAACAGCTCTTTCAGACGGTAACACAACTGTTTTAAGACAGTCCTTCGGTGCAACCTGTGCTGAGCATGGCGAGGTGCTTTCCAAGAAATATATTTCTTCACTCAGAGATAAGAGATATCTTTCACCCGATCATAAAATTGATGCTTCAACCTGTCTTTTCCCCGAAACATCATATTTCATCAAAAACCTTCACCACGAAACATTCCCGGCGGCAATAAACAATTTTGCTGTGACTGTTATGAATCACGAAGCAACTGTAAGCGGGGGAGAGTACGCACAGTATCAGCTTTATAACGGTACGGCAGAGCTCGAGGTTGTTGAGGGTCTCGACGAAGACGGCGATGAATATGAAGAGCCGAAACAGATGATATTTATCCGTTTCTTTACGGCACTGCTGAGAATTCTCAGAAAGATTTTCACAGGAGACCTTGACATTAACGGAGCACAGGGCAATGCATAAGAATATTTCAGAGCTGTTGAGTTTTCAGCAGCTCTGATTTTTTTTATTAAAAGAAAGTTAATATGCTCATAAAATATTGATTTTATTTTCACAATGTGGTAAAGTGTTAATAATAAAAAGCCATATGGCGAAAGGACGAGAGAAAATGGACTTAAAAAAGATTATTGACAAAAAGGATCAGGCTGCTCAGTATATGATTGATGAAATCACTCATATCTGCAAGACCTTTGAAAAGCGCGGCCCCGGCTCAAAGGGTGAACATCAGGCTTGTGAATATGCCGCAAAGCAGATGAAGGAATACGGCTGTGACCGTGTTTATGTTGACGAATTCAAAGAGAATCCCGATTCATTCTACGGTTGGATTTACTTCACAATCACATGCTGCTTCCTGGCATTCATTTCATATTTCCTGCTTCCTGAGCTTTCAATTGTGTTTATCGCAATCGGCCTTGGCATCTGCTTTATGCAGTTCGGTCTTTATAAGAAGCTTGTTGACAAGTGCTTTAAGGAAGAAACAGGTCACAACGTTGCCGGCTTTAAAAAGCCCACAGGCGAAGTTAAGCGCAGAATCATCTTCAACGGTCACCCCGACGCAGCTTGGGAATGGCCCTTCAAATATAAGTTTACATACCTTGGCTTTGACATTCATATGTTAGTCTGCTTTGCAGGTGCAGTTTATGTTCTTGTTACAGCTATTTTAAAGATTGCAGGTGTCTTCTCAGCTAGCACAGCTATGAAGGTTGGCCTTATCGGTCTTGTATTTGCTCCCTTCTGGTTCGGTCTTTATTTCATGTGGAATAAGAAGAGAGTTGTTGACGGCGCAAACGACAACCTTTCAGGCTGCTATATCGGTATGGCGATTCTTAAGTTCCTCAAGGACGAAGGCATTGAGCTCGAAAACACAGAAATCGGTGTTGTTCTCACAGGTTCAGAAGAAGCAGGTCTTCGCGGTGCTAAGGCATGGGCTGAGGCTCACAAGGATGAAATGAGCGACGTTCCCACATTCGTATATTCTTATGACACAATTGCTCAGTCAGAGCAGCTTATGGTAAACTACCGCGACCTTAACAGTACCGTAAAGGTTGACAAGGACGTTTCAGACCTTTTCTATGAGGCTTGTCAGGAACTCGGCATCCCCTGCAAGAAGGGTATGGTACCTCCTCTCGGCGGTGCAACAGACTCAGCTGCTTTTGCTCAGGCAGGCATGCGTGCAACAGGTATCACAGCTCTCAACCACGCACTTCCCGATTTCTATCACACAAGACTTGACACTCCCGACGCACTCAACAAGAAATGCCTTGCAGATTGCTTTGTTGCAAGTGTTAAGGTGCTTGAGAAGTTTGATAACGGCGCTAAGCAGTAAAATATTTTATCAATATAAAATCAGCAGACATCACCTGAATGTCTGCTGATTATTTTTATACGGTTGTACTCTGCCGAAAAACGGCGCGAAGCTTATACGGCAGGAATGCCGTCTTCTTCAGTCTTTTCTTTTGTTACGGTTGCAACGGATTTTGTCTTTTTGATAAGAGAAGCTGCATTTTCTTTCTTCGCTTTATCCATAATCTTTTTATAAGGCATAAGCATGCCCTCATTCATCTTATTGCCCATTTTTGACTTGATTTTCGGGCTTGATATCATAGCGCCCACAAGATACATGCCGATAAGTCTGCCCAACTGCTTCTGAGGGAAGTCATACTGACCGTGTGATTTATAGAACTTGTGGTCAGCCTTCATCATACCCTGCATAACGAAAATAAGGTCACGGAAAATCTTCATGCCGCCCACACCATAGAAGTTTGCGGGCTGAACATAGCTGTTTTTAAGAGCATACATAAGGGTTTCAGCCATACGGTCAATTGATTTATCTGCATCGATTTCGTCTGAAGCTATGCCTGCAAGGAAGTTGCCGCCGACCTCTGCTCTGCCCTCGAGAATCATGCGAAGATTCATTTCTTTTGAATATTCACCTGAAACAAGATAAGCAACGGGCATGCCCATTGTTACTGTTCTGTGGCCATTGCAGAACTGTCTGTCATCATACATCTTGAAGGTTGCACCCATTGAGTGATCCTTGATAGTGAAGGCATAAACCATGGCATCTGCTGCCTGAATT
>JAZNUW010000023.1:0-16256 GCA_045592465.1 Acutalibacteraceae bacterium
GGAAGATACTCGTTTTCAACAGTGTCTCTTATTTTCTGATGGTCGGGTATAAGAACCTGCATTCCACGGGCATAACCGTAAACAAAGTTACCCTTTGAGGGAACGTGATATGTGTTAATTTTAAGAGTACTGACCTTAGGCAGAAGTGAAGCAACAAGTGAAGTGATTGTCGCATCGGTCATATCAGTCTTAACCATAGTAAGAGCTCTGTCAATAAGACTCTTGATAGTCTCAGGGTCAGCATGTCTTACCTTTTCAAAAAGAGCAACAAGAATCTTTCTCTGTCTTTCTGTTCTGCCGAAATCATCATCGGTTTTTCTTGTTCTTGCATAATTAAGAGCCTTTCTGCCGTTAAGGTGGTTAACACCCTCAACAGAGTTTGTGCTGACATAAGGTGCCTCTTCAGCTGTGAGGTATATATCAACACCGCCAAGCATATCAACTATATCAACAAATCCGTCAAAATCTACCTCAATACCGCCGTCAACTCTAACACCGAAATTGTCAAGAAGTGTGTCATATAAAAGCTTGAAGCCGCCGAAATGATATGCCGCATTAAGCTTGTTATTTGAATATCCGCCGGGAATCTTAACATATAAATCGCGAAGGAATGAAATAACACTGACCTCGTTAGTTTCCATATTATATGAGCAAAGCATCATAATATCGCTTCTCTGTCTTGTTGTGTCATTTTCCTTTTTATCCTGACCGACAATAAGGATATTCATAAGGGGCTCGTGATTTATTGGCTCAACGGTTGGAAAAATCATATTTTCAATTTTAGCTGCCAGATCCTCCTGAGTGGTCTGTGCAAGTGTAGTTGAGCTGATTTCGAAATCTTCGTTTTCGGGGGCTATGGTAACAATACCTTCGTGATCAATTCTGCCTATTGTGCTGAAGATTCTGTTATAAACCTTAACACCTACTCCACAGGCACAAACAAGTGAAACGAGCAAAACAGACACAATCACCTTTTTAATAATTTTTTTCATAATAAACCTCTTTAATGTGAATATTTAAGAAATCCGAATGCTTTTAACTTTTCTGCTTTTAATATAATTAGTCCCAAAGCCCATGTGAGACCAAGAGTCAAAGCGAATACTATTATATTCCCAAAATCAGGAATGTCAAGTGCTGACAGAAATTTTCCCACAATCATAAACACTGCCATGTGAGAGCAATAGCTAAGTGTGCTGAGTTTTCTCAGAAGCACAGCGCAGGAAATATCAGCCTTAAGTGAAAGAGTCCACCTACACAGATAATATGCAGTCAGAGGCAGCATAATGAAGCAATCTGTGTCTTTTATATGTACACTGCCGAAATTCAGCGCGAGATACTCCCCGACCACAGCAGCAAAGCAGATAAGACTCATCACACCGTCTTTTTTTGTGCAATATCTGTCACTGCTTTCAGCAAGAATTTTGCCGATAACAAGATATATTATTCCTGCAAAAAAGTTTCGGCAAGGAAGAAGCAAAACTTCCGTCAGGGCCTTATATATTTCCAAGGTGGTGTCACTGAGCGTTGTAATAAACAGATAATTTGACGACAGAAGTGCAGGAATATAGAATAAAACACCGACAATGACAAGTATGGTGTTGCTGCACTTTTTTGATAAATAAAACAGTACCGTCAAACCGATTATGAGAGCAGTTATATACCATGATGCCTGAAAAGTCGAGCCTAAAACAAAATCCTGAATCATTGAAAGGATTCCGCTGATAAAGTCCTCACTGAAATAATCACGGATATAAAAGGTAATCGGTGAAAGAATCACAAACCAGAATCCGTATAACTGCAGATTATGCCTGACACTCTTTAAAAGATAATCTCTTTTTCCTTTTGAGGAGTCAATTGCGTTAACCTTAGAAAAGAAGAAATATCCCGATAAAACAAAGAAAACGGGCACTGCAAGACGCACAACAGGGGTAAGGTGAGGTGCAAACAGTCCCGTATGTGTAGCAACAACCAGAGCCGACATAATGAATTTCAGAATGTCGGCAGTGTTTTTAGTTGTAGCAATTGAATTTTTCATTTCTTCCTCCTTATGAAGGCAAATCCTTCACAGGCTTTTATTTTCTCCAGACAAAACGGTCAACTATTCCCGTGTAACTCTGAATTATCTTGACAACCTTAGTGGAAACGTTTTCTTCTATATAATCAGGCACAACAATGCCGTAATCACCGTTGACATTCATTGACACTGCTGTTTCTACAGCTGAAAGAAGGCTCTTTTCATCAATGCCTGCAAGCACAAAGCAAGCCTTATCAAGTGCCTCGGGTCTTTCTGTTGAGGTGCGTATGCATACTGCAGGAAAGGGAGCGCCCACACTCAGGAAGAAGCTGGACTCCTCCGGCAGAGTACCGCTATCAGACACAACTGCAAAGGCGTTCATCTGCAGACAGTTATAATCGTGGAAGCCGAGGGGCTCATGCTGAATCACTCTGCTGTCAAGGGTAAATCCGCTGCTTTCAAGGCGCTTTCTGCTTCTGGGATGACAGGAATAAAGTATGGGCATATCATATTTTTCAGCCATTTTGTTGATTGCGCTGAAAAGTGAAAGGAAGTTTTTATCTGTGTCGATATTCTCTTCTCTGTGTGCTGAAAGAAGGATATATTTTCCCTTTTCAAGACCCAGCTTTGAGAGAATGTCTGAACTTTTTATTTTATCAAGGTTTGCACTGAGCACCTCGGCCATGGGTGAACCGGTGACATAGGTGCGCTCCTTGGGCAGTCCGCACTCGTGAAGATAACGTCTTGCATGCTCAGAATATGCCATATTGACATCGGAGATAATGTCAACTATTCTTCTGTTTGTTTCCTCAGGCAGACACTCGTCCTTGCAGCGGTTGCCTGCTTCCATATGGAAAATGGGGATATGAAGGCGCTTTGCTGCAATTGCACTAAGGCAGGAATTTGTGTCGCCTAAAATAAGCAATGCATCAGGCTTTGTTTCATTCATAAGCTTATATGAGCAGTTAATTATATTGCCCACGGTTGCGCCCAGATCGTCGCCAACAGCATTCATATAAACCTCAGGCTCACCAAGCTCAAGGTCGCTGAAGAAAATGCCGTTGAGGTTATAGTCATAATTCTGACCTGTATGAGCAAGAATGCAGTCAAAATACTGTCTGCACTTTTTTATAACTGCTGATAAGCGGATTATTTCGGGACGTGTGCCCACAATTATAAGCAGCTTGATTTTGCCGTTATCTTTAAATTTAATATCAGAATAATCGAGTTTCATTTCCATATATTATTTTCCTTTCGGATGTATTATCCCCGAGAGGGATGTCACACTTTTTCAAAGTAGGTATCAGGCCTGCTTTCGTCAAATTTTTCACTTGCCCACATAAGGGTAACAAGCTTTTCCGTTTCACTGAGATTTGTTATTGAGTGAGTGTAGCCCGGCAACATATAAACCGCCTTAATATCATCACCGCTGACAGTGTAGCTGATGATCTCATCACTGCCGATTTTTCGCATATCTATTCTTGCCTTGCCGCTGACAACTATAAAAAGCTCCCATTTGCTGTGATGCCAGTGCTCCCCTTTTGTCTGACCGGGAAGTGAAATATTGACACTCATCTGTCCGCACTTCTCACTTTTTATCAGCTCTGTGAATGAGCCCCTGCTGTCACCTCTGGTGTTGAAGCCGAAGGATGCTTTATCCTGGGGAAGATATGAAAGATAGGTGCTGAAAAGCTTGCTCTCAAAGCTTCCTTCAGGAATTTCGGGCATAAGAATTGATTCAGAAAAATCACGGAAGGTATCAAGAAGCTTAACGATTCTTCCCAGAGTAACCTTATGAGTTGTGCCCACCTTGCAGAAACGGCTGAACTTTCTTTCGTGATGCTCCTGAGCCATAAGGCACATCATCATTTCTTCGATTAAGTCGTCAATATATAAAAGTTCAAGCTCAGTGCTTTCGTCATTGACGGTTATGGGCAGGTCATTTGCCTTATTGTAACAGAAGGTTGCAACGGCTGAATTATAATTCGGTCTTGCCCATTTGCCGAAAATATTAGGAAAACGGTAAATCATAACCTTAGCTGATGTCTGCTCACTATAGCTTATGAGCAGATCTTCAGCAGCCTTTTTGCTGATTCCATAGGGGCTGTCAGCAAATCTGCCCTCGAGAGAGGCCTGAATTGAGCTAGAAAGCACAATCGGGCAGGCGTTGCCGCAGTCTTTCAATATATCAAGTACCCTGCCGAGAAAGGTGCAGTTGCCCTGCATAAATTCATCGGTATTCTCAGGTCTGTTGACACCTGCAAAATTAAAGATAAAATCAGCCTTTCTGCAGAAATCCCCGAGCTCAGCTTCAGAGGAGCTTCTGTCAAAGGTGAAGATGTTATCAATAACTATTTCAGGATATCTTCTGTCTTTATTCTCTTTTATGTTATTAAGGGCACACACTAAGTTTTTTCCTACAAAGCCTTCTGCACCCAACACAAGAATATTCATTATTTATTCTCCCAGTTTTCAAGTTCCTGTCTGATATAGTCAAGGCTGAGAAGCTTCTCTTTAACCTGCTCAACATCAAGGATTGTGGTATTATTTGAGTTGAATTCACTCAGCACGTTGCGCTTTGTGTCACCGTCTGAGAAATACTTATCGTAATTAAGGTCTCTCTTGTCTGAGGGCACACGATAGAAATTGCCCATATCGGCAGCCTTTGCACATTCCTCATTTGTCAGGAGAGTTTCATACATTTTTTCGCCGTGACGAATGCCGATAATCTTGATATCCTGCTCACTGTGAAACAGCTCTTTAACTGCCTGTGCAAGAGTTTCAATTGTGCAGGCAGGAGCCTTCTGCACCAGAATATCACCGGAAACACCGTTTTCAAAAGCAAAGAGCACAAGGTCAACTGCTTCTTCAAGTGCCATAATAAAACGTGTCATTTTAGGCTCTGTGATTGTGATAGGCTTGCCTGATTTTATCTGATCAATCCAGAGAGGGATAACCGAGCCTCGTGAGCACATAACGTTGCCGTAACGTGTGCAGCAGATTTTGGTTTTTTCGGGTGAAACCGTACGTGACTTTGCAACAATAACCTTTTCCATCATAGCCTTTGAGGTACCCATTGCATTAACGGGATAGGCTGCCTTATCTGTTGAAAGACCGATAATAACCTTTACGCCTGCTTCAATTGCGGCTGTAAGCACGTTATCTGTGCCTATAACATTGGTGCGCACTGCTTCCATAGGGAAGAATTCACATGAGGGCACCTGCTTTAATGCGGCGGCATGGAAAATATAGTCAACTCCGTGCATTGCCCCGCGTACAGAATCAATGCTTCTGACATCGCCGATATAAAACTTAATTTTGTGAGCATATTCGGGATATGCAGCCTGATATTCGTGGCGCATATCGTCCTGCTTCTTTTCATCACGTGAAAAAATGCGGATTTCGCCTATATCTGTGGTGAGAAATCTCTTGAGCACAGCGTTGCCGAAGGAGCCTGTGCCGCCTGTTATAAGTAAGGTTTTGCCTGTAAATGTGTTCATATCAATGCACCTCATTCATATATTGCGTGTATGGTTTGTCAAGGTCAACCACATCTGTGAAGTGATGTCCCTTTCTGTCTTTTTCGGGCGGCAACTGCATATAATCGCCGTAAACATAGGTGAGCCACTCGTCATATTTTGCCGAGCCCTGCACCCTGATACCCTCGAAATTCATTTCGATAGTTTCCTGCAGCCACTCACAAGGAATAATTTCCTTTTCGAGCCATGCGCCTGAATTATTGACAACTCTCGATGACTTGCCCACCGATGTGAAAAGCTTTTCTCTCTTTTCAATAGCTTTTCGTCTTGAGGGGTAAAGTATGCAGGAAATCAATGTTGCAATTTTTGATTTAAGACTCATGTACGGCATATAAAATGCTGTGTTTATGCGCCAGGTGAGAAGCTTCTTTTTTAATTCAAATATCTTTGCACCAAAGCCGTCAGGATAATAATCAATAGGAAAAATATCTATATAAGCACCGTGATTTATATCAAGATGTCTTGCGCTGGTTTCTATAAAGGTTGTTCTGCTGTCTCTTATCTTAGCAAAATTATTGGGGTACTCAGGGTCGGTATCCTTTGTCTGCAGAAAGTAATATGAGGGCAGCTCCTTCTGAGCAACTTTGATGAAATGCTCATAGTCCTTTCTCGGCAGGCTCACATCAACATCATCATCCCAGGGAATGAAGCCCTTGTGTCTGACAGCACCGAGAAGAGTGCCACCCTGAAGGGAATATTTTATATTATGCTTACGGCACACCTCAACAAAAGCTGCAAGCATATCTCTTTCACATTTTTTCAGCTTCTCAAGCTGATAACTGTTAAGCTCCATTTTATCCCCCGAAAATTAAATTATGAATCGTCAGGCCTAAAACTGATGCAATTCACTGATGCACAAACTAATCCACCTTGTATTTTATCACATAATAAAAGAAATTTCTACACTTTAGCGAAAAAATATAATGCAACTTCTTCTGTGTCGCACTCCCCTTTTTCTTATCGTATTTATAATTAACACAAAAAACAAAGCCGCCACTTTCGTGACAGCTTTGCTCATTATAGCTTTTTTAAAAAAGTTAAAATACAAAAGTATTTGTGTAACCACTGATTAAATTTCGTATGTAGTTATTTCTCCACTTCAGATAATTTAATCAGAGG
Source organism: Acutalibacteraceae bacterium (assembly GCA_045592465.1). GTDB lineage: Bacteria > Bacillota > Clostridia > Oscillospirales > Acutalibacteraceae > UBA6857. The sequence goes on from JAZNUW010000023.1 coordinate 6,673, forward strand.
TTACTTAGTTTTCCTTCTTCTTAAGGCAAACGAATGCTGCAGCTGATGCTACTGTGATAGTTGCAAGAGCAGCGAAAACAGCTGATGTGTCACCAGTGTCAGGAGTCTTAGTTGTTACAACTACAGGCTTCTTTGTTGTTGTTTCAGGAGCTGCTGTTGTTGTTTCTTCAACCTGACCAACATAACCGATGTACATATTTGCGAAGAAGTTTACGATTTCGTTGTCGAGCATACCTTCGATCATTGATGTGTCAATGCCGAGTGACTCAAGTGTGCCGAAAATTGAATCCATAAGACCAGCCATCATGTTGTTGCTGTCAACCTGACCTGCAACGTCTGATCCGGGAGCTGCATTTTCAAGATCTACGCCTGCACCGCTGAATGCGTCACCGATACCACCGATGAGTGAATCCATATCGCCTGAGCTGAGGTCGCCAATAACACCTGAAAGATCATCAGTTGTTGTGCTGCCTGAAGCCTGAGCTGCTGTGGTTTCTTCACCTGTAGCGCCTGAAACTGCATCTTCGAGCTTTGCAAGAGCGTCTGCGTCGCCGTTAAGGATAGCCTGAACGTCAATACCTTCAAGACCGAGATCTGAAATAATTGCATTTAAATCTGCCTCGCTGAGTTCGCCAAGGTCGATGCCTGCAAAGATATCGGAGATAAGGTCGCCTTCAGTTGCTGATGCCATAGGAACGAGCATACAAGCACAAAGAGTGATTGCTACTAAAACGCCGAGAAACTTTTTCATAGGTTATCATTTCCTTTCTTGATATATTTATATTAACAGCAGAAGCTGCAATATACAATATGTAGTATTATACACCAAAAATCAATATAAATCAATAATTATCTGAGATTATTTGTTAAAAATAATTAATTTTTACCAATTTACATATACATCAAGGCCTTTTACGGTGAAATCTTCACCTAAAATCATACCGTTATCCTTGAGTGAATTTGTGAAAGCAACGAGCATTTCGTTATCTTTCATTGTCATTCTTGCAGTAAGTGAAAGCTCACTTCTGTCTGAGAACTTATCAAGCTTGCCGGGTACAAAGCCTGTGCACCACCAATATTTGCCGTATTCACGTGTGTAAAGCTCAACGCCCTTGCGGTAGCCTGTCATTGACATATAAATTGCTTCTTCATCAGAAACAGCGTCGTAATGCTCTGCACCTCTGTTTTTAGGCTTGTTATAAATACCGATTTCGTGGCCGATAAATACATAGCCGTACTGGCCCTTCCAGAACTGAATCATCCAGTCCTTGCCTGCATATTCAAACTTACAGCGCATAGTGTCGATATAAATTGCAACGAACTGTGCACTTGCGTCATAGAGCTCGTTATAGCCGAGTGCTCTCTGCCAGGGGTCTTCGTTTGTGTAATAGTAGTTACCGTCAGGTGCGTACTGATAGCTTGCAACGCCGTTATCAAAGATAGCATAGTTTTTATCAGGATTATTGCCGCCGAGATTGCCGAGACCGTCCATAAGTGAGCCTAAGCCGTTGCCGCCTGAGTTGCCACCCTGATTAGCGGGAAGTGAGGGCAAGGTGGGCATTGTTGTGGGCATTGTAGGCACTGTTGTGGGTGCGGTTGTGGGAGCTGTGGGCACAGTTGTGCTCTGCGGAATCGGATATGTTGTTATAACATCTGACGGAGCAGTGGTAGGTGCCGTTGTAGTTATAGTTGTGGGCGGTGTTGTGGGCTGCGTTGTGGGAGCCGTAGTCTGAACTGTAGGCTGTGTTGTGGGAGCCTGAACTGTTGTATCAACGCCCTTATTGAGTGTTTTAACACCTAAAAAAGTGCCTCCGCAAACGACAACAAGAACAACAATAGCAATAATTGTATTTTTATGTTTAGCAAGTAGTGCAAGATTCATTGTTTTACTGTCTCCTTATATTTTTTAGATTTGCTATGCGCAACTTTCCATAATATCCTCACTATAGATTAACAGAAAGCAGATAAAAGGTCAATAGGGTTTTCTAATTGTTTACAAATATGGCGATAAATTAAGATAATTTAATAATATATAAAGTCAAAGAGCTGACAATACGCAAAGGCGTATTGTCAGCTCACAATGTTTATTGCTTAGGTTCAACAGAAATAACTACACTGTATTTGCCGTAAATCCAGCAGTCGCCGAATTTTTCTGAAGAAATGGAAATGTTCGAAACCTCAACATCCTGTTCAGCAGAACGTGATTTTGAAAGTGATGAAACATTAATTTCAATCTGGATATCATCTGCTGTTATCTTTTCAAGGCTTTCAGCAGGACCCATAACCACAATTTCATCAAGGTTGCTGTTCTGATAGTTGATGGTGTAATTAAAGCCTTCATCCTGATTTATGAGCACAACCTTGCCCGGTGTTTCATCCAGCACTACCCTGCCCATTGATGACATATCAATGCTGACACTGAAGCTTTTGATGTTTTTGTCAACGATATTCAGTCCTGAATTTTCGTCAACAGGGAACTCAAAATAGTTAACCTTGTTTGAAACATCGCGGAAATCAACAGTACCGACAAAGAGCTTGTCAAAGTCATCGTTTTCAACCGAATTATAAAGCACATTGACCTTATCGGGTGAAACTCTGTATTCAGGCGGGAACTCACTGTAAACAGCAGGCTGGTTGACAAATTTAACTGCGGTGTTCACCTGCTTTTCAACATAAAGAGGCACTGTCACCGTTGCAGGATTTGATTCGTCGTTTATTCCTTTGCAAACCAGGTATTTGCCTTCGGTGGCTCTGTCGAGCTGATAAGCAATTTCTGCAGGAACTTCCTTAGTGGCGGTCAGAGGCAGGTCATCCTCGTTTATCTGCGCTCTGAAATAAACCTTTGTCAGCTTATTGAGAATGGTTGCAGGGCCTGTCACTTCCACAGTGCTCACTGACGGAACAGGCTGACCCACCGTATATTCATCAGAAACAAGTGTTTGCAGATCATTTTCAAGTTGAGCCTCAACATTAAAGGTTTCGGTGGTTTTTCTGTCATAATATACAGTTATTGATGCAGGCTCAATTTTTGTGATTTCAACGTCCGTTGCGCCTGAGGTGTCAGCTATTCTCGCCGAAAGAGTCAGCACCTTGTACCCTGCCGAATCGATATAAACGCCTGAGGTTTCAACAATAATATCATCCTTTGACAAAGCATACTGATTTATGTTATAAGCCTTACCGCTGACCTCAACACTTGCAAGAACATCTTCATCATTGAAAAACGCTTCATAATCTCCGGACTGTGACACCGAAGTGTTAATATTGATTTTAATATCACTCAAATATCTTGTTGTAACATCACTATAATTGATTTTTACACTTGCCCACACACAAATGGCAATAAGCACAGAGAAAACCATAAGAAACCTGTTGTTGTAAAACAAGCCTTCAAGTGAAAATTTCTTTTGGTTTGCCATCACTTTTTCCTCCGTTTGAATGAGAGTATTCCCTGCTTTTCAATCTCTTTGGGAACCATATGCTCGTTGAGAATTTCATTAAGCTCACCGATAGTCAGCTTTCTTTCAAGAGAGCCGCCCTTGGCAATTGAAACAGTGCCGGTTTCTTCAGAAACAATAACAACAAGTGCATCTGTGTTTTCGGTGATGCCTACAGCTGCTCTGTGTCTTGTTCCCAGCTCCTTGCCTATATCTCTCTGAGTCAGAGGCAGTATGCAGCCTGCGGAATGAATTCTGCCGTCACGAATAATCATTGCGCCGTCGTGTAAGGGTGCCTTCGGGAAGAAAATGTTTTCGATAACTGCAGTGCTCACGGCAGAGTCCACAGGAAGACCTGTGCTGATAATTTCACCGAGAAGAGTCTTGCCTTCTATAACTATGAGGGCACCGATTTTCTTGTCACTCATATTTGAAACTGCCTTGGTGATGCTGGCTGAGCATGCACGCATTTCATCACCTGTGAAATTGGAGCTTCTGCCGAGGAAAATTGAAAACTTTCTGAAATCACCTCTGCCGAAGCTTTCTATTGCATGTCTGATTTCAGGCTGGAACAGCAGAATCATAACAATAACAATGTCACTGAATATGTGGCTGAAGAGATAGCTTGATGCAGACATATTGAGTGTTGAAACAACGAAGAATATGAATCCCATCAGCACGATACCTTTAACAAGGTTAAAGGCTCTTGTTTGTCGCATAAGCTTGATGCAATAATAAATGGCAAATGCCACAAGTGCTATGTCTGCTATATCATACCACTGAATTGACAGTATGAGCTTCATTATACCGTCAAATATGCCGCTGAAAAAATCTGCCATAACGCTCCTCCTGTATCTTTAATTAAACCTTTTCTTCATACTCTTCTTATTGTATCATAATTTTTGCCTCAATGCAATTTTATTGAGATAAAATATTAAATTTTTTATCTCTTTTTTTGTGTTGAATATTCCCGGGCTGACCCTTATAACCCCTGTTTGCTGAGTGGAGTAGTTTTTATGGGCAAGATAGGCGCAATGATAGCCTGTTCTCACAGCAAAGCCTACCTCACTTATAAGCCCTCCTGCCGTTTCACTGTGCATATTTTTTATATTGAAGGGCACAACGCTGCCGCTGTTTCTGCCGCAGATATCACTGTAAAGAATGATATTCTTCATATTTGCAAGATCATTTGTGAGAATATCACACAGAAACTTTTCTTTATCGTGAATCGCCCTTGTTCCGCCGTAGCGCTCAATGAATTTTATGCCTTGTCCGAGACTTGCAATACCCGGAAGATTCAGTGTTCCGCTTTCAAGCTTGTCAGGATAAATCTGCGGTTGGTTCTCACTCATTGAAAAGCTGCCCGTTCCGCCGAAAATAAGCGGTTCAACATCAACACCCTCACCCAGCAGCATTGCTCCCGTACCCGAAAGGCCGAAAAGGCCCTTGTGACCCGGCAGACATAAAATATCTATATTCATTTTTTTCATGTTTATTTCAAGGTACCCTGCCGCCTGGGCACCGTCAACGATGAAACGAAGCCTCTTTTTTCTGCACAGTTCACCTATTGAAGCAACAGGCAAAACAGTGCCGAAAACGTTTGAAACGGCACTGCAGACTATAAGCGAGGTTTCGCCTTTAATCAGCTTTTCAAAATTTTTAAGGGTTGCCTCAGCACTCAAGGGCTCTGCCTTAGCAACAGAATAGCTGATAATGCCCCTTTCACTCAGATTATGCACAACTCTTAGAACGGAATTGTGTTCAAGTGATGAAATAATCACATGGTCGCCTTTTCTGACGCTGCCTCTGATTGCGGTGTTAAGTGCCTGAGTGCAATTCAGAGTGAAAATTACCTTTTCACTTTCACAGCCGAACATATCTGCCAGCAGCTGTCTTGTTTCATAAATTATTTCACCTGCTTTAACGGCAGACTGATGTGATGTTCTGCCTGCATTTCCGCCGACATTGCGCATAACTCTGACTGCAGTGTTTATCACACTTTCAGGCTTCGGAAATGATGTTGCTGCATTATCAAGATAAATCACAGGCCATCACGGAAGGTTTCCACTCCGAGATTGTCAATTCTTGCTTTCATCACTATATCATAAGCCTGCCATATGTTGGTGTCAGCATATAAGGCATAATTGCAGCCTTCTCTGTGATTCGGGTTAGGATTACGCCTGAGTCTTGCTTTTATTCCTTTTTTCAAAAGAATTGCCTTTGCTTTTTCACCTAGTGTCTGACTTTCAAATTTTATATATGTGTGCATCATATAAATTCCCTGCCTTATTTCTATTACTCGCTTTATTATATGCGATGCCCTGTGATACAGTGAATTTATAAAATATTTATTGACTTAAATACAGATAACAAGTATACTCTATACAACAAACAAAAGGAGATATCCAATGAACAATCTGAGCTTCAAAGACGGAAAATTCAAAATAATGCAGATTGCCGACATACAGGAGGATTATGCCGTCAACCCTGACACAATAAAGCTTATTGACCTTGCACTTGAAAGAGAGATGCCTGATCTCGTTGTGCTCACAGGTGACCAGATTCAGGGATACAGCCCCTGTTATCTTAAGGATGCACAAAGAAAGGTTGAGAAGGTTATTGCAGAATTTCTCGAGCCTTTGACAAGAAGAAACATCCCTTTCTGCTTCACATACGGCAATCACGACGATGACTGCAAGGTGGACAAAAAGGTTCAGACTGAATTTTATAAAAGCCACAAGGGCTGTGTTTACGGTGTGCCTGCAAGTGAGGATGACACCGGTACATATATGATAAAAATAAAAGATTCTGAAAACAAGGCGGATGTGCTCGGCATTTACCTTTTCGATTCAGGCACAACCTCAGACGGCATAAAGGAAGCTCAGCTTCAGTGGTACAGAAACGAAAGAGATTCACACAAGGAAAAAACAGGTGAATATTTACCTTCAATAGTCTTTCAGCATATACCTGTTCCCGAATTTTATAATGTGATTGATAAGGTAGGCTTTTTCTCAAAGGGCAGAGTTGAAGCTTATAAGAGCAGAAAAAACACCTTTTACCGTCTTGATGAAGAAACAAAGGCAAGGGGCGGCTTTATGGGCGAATCCCCGGGTACCCCTGATAAAAATTCAGGTCAGTTTGATACGCTAAAAGAAAAGGGTGATGTTTTTGCTCTTTATGTCGGTCACGACCACAACAACAGCTTTTATAAAAACTATGAGGGCATTGATCTGGGCTACTGCCAGGGCGCAAGCTTCCATACCTACGGTCCTTATGACAGACGCGGAGTTAGATTATTTGTCTTCGATGAAAACGATGTCAGAAACTACGAAACCTATACGGTGACAATGGGCGAGCTTTGCAAATACAGGCCTCACAAGCCTCTGGCTGAAATGGTTTACAGCACTGCCCCGGTTTCACCCGACCAGGCAATAACCGACCTTTCGAGAATAGCTGCCGCTATAACAGCAGTTACCTTTGCAGTCAAGGGAATAAAGAAGCTTCTCGGAAAATAACACACATATAGCAAAAAGCTCATCTTCCGATGAGCTTTTTTAGTTTGCAATTAAGTTTTACTGAGCCTGCAGATTCAGTTCGGCATCAGCAACCAGGAACTGAGGATACTGCGGGAATGCTGCAAGTGAGGGCTGCTTGTCTGACATAAGCAGTGAGAAAACCATGTCACTATACTGTGTACCGTAGTCGCAGGCTACATGATTTGCATTCTTGACAAACCATGTGCAGTCCTTATAAAGAGCAGTTGAAGCATCAATTTCCTTTGAGGGAGAAACATATTTGCTGTCAGCTGTTTTGAGATAATCTTCACTGAGCACCTGACCCTGAGGAGCAAATGTAGCAAAGTTTGAAGTCAGTTCAGCTTCAAGCACCATATCACCCTGAAGCACACTTTCGGGATAAACGGGAACAAGACCCATATTGTAGTTTGTGATAAAGGCAAGCTTCACACCGTCTTTTTCTGCCTTGGCAAGAGTTGCTTCGGTGCTCTTGACGAACTTTCCGCACTCTTCAAGCTTTTCAAGAAGCGCAGAATATTCCTTTTCATGTCCGCTGAAAATGAAGTCAACACCTGAATCGAAATATTCATCGGGACAAAGTGCCCACAGACCAACTGAAGTTGCGAAAACATCGCGCAGCACCTCATCATAAACCTTATCAATGTTGTTTTCAATAAACTTGTTGAGCAGGAAAGCAAGAAGCTTATAAATTCCTGACTTATTCAGAGCCTTCATAAGAAAATCAACAAAAGGACCGTTGCCGCTTGCAAGTGAAGAGAAAATATTGTTCATAGCCTCGGGTACAATTTCGATATTGCCGTTCAGTGCTGAGCCTGCAACATAAGTGCCGTTGTGAGCGGCGCAAAGATAAATGCAGCTGTCAACACTCTGAGTACCGTAATAATAGAGATATGCAGTTGCAACCATACCGCCCATGCTTGCACAGACGATTTTCACCTTATCCTTGCCTGAATCCTTCTTTGCAGTTTCAACAAGCTCGTTAAGCTGGGCTGCAAGCTCCTCGGGTGAAAGACGCCAGTCATAGTTAAAGAAATATGCATGCTCATCACCTGCAATTTCAGCTGCAGTGTGTGCCATACCATGCTCAGTTTCATAGCCGAATTCGTCTTCTATATCATATTCTGAAAGTGCCTTTGTGTAATATTCTGCAGTAACATCCTTATTGAGGCTTGAACCGTCTTTATCACTTGCAAGATCGCCCATAAGGCCCCATACAAAATCGATTACACTGTCGATGAAGAAATCTTCATTCTTATCAATGAGGGCGCCCTTAACCATATCGCCAAGCATTTTAAAGATATCCTCAGCCTTGAACTGCATAGCAAGTTCACCGTTGCTGCCATAAATAAGGCCTCCGAAGTTTATGCCTCTGACAATAATAACAGGATATCCGTCATAATCGGGCTTGTAATAATTTTCACTGTTGATTCTCTCAGCGGCAAATGAAGGCATTACCATTGAGAAGGTCATAACCAGTACGAGTAATAAGCTGATAATTTTTTTCATGATATTCTCTCCTTTTAATAATTATAAACTATGTTGTCTTTATATTTTTCTGCCATGCTAAGCAGTTCTTCTTCTGTGAAATAAGCAGTTGTGCAGCCAACAGCCGTTACGCACTTGCCGCCGGTAATATTGCCGTAAAGCACACATTTTTCAATAGGCTCGTCTTTCATTATGCCGTACATAAAGCCTGCAAAGAAGGCATCGCCTGCACCTGTTGAGTCAACACGCACAAACTCATCAATACTTCTGACATAGGTATAGCTTTCACCGTCATAAATAAGGCATCCGTCTGCATCGAGCTTGACCACAGCTGTTTTGAGATACTTTTTAAGTACTGCTGCCGCCTTTTTCGGGTCTGTTTCACCGGTAAGCTTAATTGCTTCATTTCTGTTAGGAAGATAATAGTCAGCAATTTCAAGATGTGCCTTATAGCTGTCAAGTGACATTCCTTCAATAAAGCCGGTGTCGAGAATTATTGTTGTGCCTTCAGATTTCAGCTTGCGATAAACCTCAGGGAAGCCTTCGTGCATAGCGGCAGCCTTTGCACCCTTAAGTGCCTCATAAATTCTGTTTTCGTCAACCTCATTTTCGCTGTTGCCGTATGACCAGAATGTGCGATCATTTTTTGTAATTGCACCTGCGGTAATATTAACGGCAATTCGGCTGCCCTTATACACATTCACAGGCTCAACACCTGCTTTTCTGTATTCATTAAGAGCGAAGGCTGAGAACATATCCTCTGAAAGCTCGGTAACAGTTTTAGTTTTAACACCCAATCTTCCGAGAGTTACCATTGTACCCGGTACACCTCCACCGAGACAAAGCGAGAATCTGTCGGTGAAGATTTCTTCACCCTCATCGGGAAGACGTGGCATATTTTCAAAAAGTAAGTCAACGTTTGTTTTTCCGTATCCTGCAGCAAAGCTCATAATTTTCCTCCAAAATTTTACTACATTCTATTTTAAACTTATTAAGATAATTTGTCAATTCTTTTACATAGCCTTTTGAAGCTCATTGCGGATTTTCTCCAGTATTCGCTTTTCAAGGCGAGAAATGTAGCTTTGAGAGATGCCGAGAATATCTGCCACCTGCTTTTGTGTATATT
>JAZNUW010000024.1:0-51226 GCA_045592465.1 Acutalibacteraceae bacterium
CCCCAAAGCAAAAGAATTCTTCTGCTCAGAACAATCAATGTTATTTTCACTGTCACCAATACTATCCTGCTTTATTTAGGCATCATTACAGAAGGCGGTGAGGTTTACACAGTGCTCACAGTGGCTATTCTTGCTGTAGGGGTTGTGATTATGCTGGCAATACTTATCACTCTTTTCTCCCTGGCTGCCTCTCTGGAGCAAAAAGAGCAGGAAGCAGCTGCGCTTCAACAGGCATCCGGGTCAGCCGACGGTATTATTGCACCTGAGAACACAGAGGATGCGCAGCAATAAAGTATATATATCAATCAGTCCGTTTTCGCGGACTGATTTTTTTATGTTATGAGCTTGCAATTTTTTATAAGTATGTGATGAAAATCAACATTTATCGACCCGAAAGATAATGTATATTATAAACAAATTATCATATTCTTTTGTTTTTTACAACAGTAAATCCTTGATTTTTAGGGCTCTAATCAAGTTTTGATAAAAAAATTCAGATAAATGACAAAAACTGCTTGCTTTTTACAAAGTGATGTGATAATATCTAACATAAAGTGAGGAAAACTCACATCAATATTTTGGAGGTAACAATATGAAAACACAGTTAAAAGTTATGACAGTGCAGGATGAAAACGAATTTTCACTTCAGACAGTAAGCTTTCTCGAGGATTATGGCTTTAATGTCATCAGAAAAGAAAAAGACGGACGAAAGGTTATACAGTACATAAAAGACATCAGACCTGACGTGGTGCTGCTTGATGCCTTTATGCCCGGAGTTGATGCTCTGGCTGTGCTTCAGCAGCTGAAAAAGGAAAGCATAGACAAAAGACCTGTTGTGGCAGTGATAATGCCCGGTGACAACCCAAGACTTGAGCAGGAGCTGGACAAAGAGGGAGCACATTACTGCTTTATCAAGCCTTTCGAGATAAGCATAATGGCAGAGCGCATAGCGCAGATTTCAGGCTGGGGTGAGAGCAGCATCACAATGCAAAGCCGTAGCGATTCTGACCTTGAAATTGTCATATCGGATATTATGAAACAGATAGGTGTGCCGGCGCATATAAAGGGCTATCAATATCTCAGAGAAGCAATTATTCTTTCAATCAATGACCCTGAGCTGATGCATAGTGTTACAAAGGTGCTTTATCCCACCGTTGCAAAAAACAATAAAACAACGGCTTCACGCGTGGAAAGAGCAATACGCCACGCAATAGAGGTGGCCTGGGACAGAGGAGATGTTGATGTGCTCGCATCCTATTTCGGTTACACAATTCAAAACACCAGAGGCAAGCCGACAAATTCAGAGTTTATTGCTATGATAAGCGATAAGCTCCGACTCAAAATCAAAAAAGGCGCATAAGAAAAATCCACCTGAAAATCAGGTGGATAATTTTATATCATTCCATATTCTTGAACTCTTCAAGCTCTTTCTGATCGACTTTAATCTGATTGTCTTTGATGAGCTTGACTTCATGGCGGTTAACAACAATAGGTGCGGCTTCGGGGCGCTTATCAAGGGCAACCTTAAGTGTGCCTGTGAGAAGGTTGAAATCAACAACAGTGCCTCTGCCCTCAGCAGTGTCAACGATAGCGCCGTTTTTTGGTGTAACTCTGAGGAGATGCTCATATGCCTCCTGCTCATATTTGAGGCAGCACATAAGTCTTCCGCAGGTACCGCTGATTTTAGAGGTACTCAGGAAAAGGCTCTGCTCCTTTGCCATCTTGATTGAAACCGGCTGGAAAGAACCGAGGAAGGTGCTGCAGCAGAAGGGTCTGCCGCATATGCCGAGACCGCCGACCTTTTTGCTTTCATCTCTGACACCTATCTGACGAAGCTCGATTCTGGTGTGGAAAATGCCTGCAAGGTCCTTGACAAGCTCTCTGAAATCGACTCTGTTGTCGGCAGTGAAATAAAAGAGAATCTTATTTCTGTCGAAGGTGTATTCAACATCAACCAGCTTCATAAGAAGCTTATGCTCTGTGATTTTTTTCTGGCATATGTCAAAGGCTTCAATTTCTTTCTTCTTGTTTTCTTCCACTGTGACAAAGTCCTTCTGGGTTGCCGCGCGGATAACGGGCTTAAGCGGTGCAGTGATTTCTTCATCGGGAATTTCTCTGTTTCCTATTGAAACCTCGCCGAATTCAAGACCTCTTGCAGTTTCAACAATTACCTTGTCGCCGCTTTTGAATATATTTTTCTGAGGGTCGAAATAATAGTTTTTTCCCACCTCTTTAAATCTGACTGATATAACCTCTGCCATAATTGTCATCCTTTCTGTTTTATGGAATAAAATACGGCGCTGAGTCTTGTCAGGCTGAGATTGTGGTTTGCCGTATTTTCGATGTTTTCTATGAGTTCGCTAAGCTTTTCAAGAAGCTCGAGAAGTTTTTTCTGCGTCAGTGTGTTTCTGAGCTTTTTTGCAGTTTCTTCTTTTTCGCTTAAAAGTACCTTGCCACCGCTTGACAGTACCAGCGCATCACGCACAATGGGTATCATTGACTTAATGGTGAGAAGCAGATAACTTTTGTCTTTTTGAAAAACTGCAGTTTTCCTGATGAAGCCAAGCTCATCTGACGAAATAAAGCACTCAACAAGACTCTGGGCAGTTTCTTGTGCTGCAAGAAGATTTTTATCTGAAACAGTGTTTATTTCTTCGCCTAAATAATATGAGGTTGCTCTTGATGTTATGGTTTCAAGCAGCGATGCTTTTGAAGGGCAGGTGAGTATAAAGCTGACGTGCTTTGACGGCTCTTCAAAAATTTTTAGCAGCGCATTCTGAGCCTGAACATTCATAAGCTGTGCTTCGTTTATAACAAAAACACTTTTGTCGCCGTCATTTGGCAGCACATTTGCCTTTGATTTTATATTTCTGACTGCATCAACCTTGATTGTGCCTTTTTCATCTTTGGTGAGAATGTGAAGGTCAGGGTGAGAGAAGTTCTTGATTTTAAGACAAGCGCTGCAGCTTCCGCAGGGTTTGTGAGAGCTTTTGCAAAGCACAGCCATAGCAAGTGCCATAGCAACCTTGTTTCTTTGTTCTTCACCGGAGCCTTCAATGATAACAGCATGTGAAAGACGGTTGTTGCTCACAGCTGCCGACAAGCTGTTTTTAACAGACGGATTTATATTTATATCTTCAAACACATTTATTCCTCACATATTTTATTACATTCCAAAATATTATACAATAAAAAGAGAGTTTTTACAATAGCAAAAAACTATTTTTTTAAAGATGGATATTCCTGTAAAAAATATGCCTTAAAAATTACAATTTCGGAATGATTCGACTCATAATTCCAAAATTTTTTTCATAAAAATTCATAAAACATCAAAAAAGGTATTGATATTTTAAATTTATGTGTTAAAATGAAATCACAAATTATTAAGGAGGAAACTATCATGGCATACGTAATTGGTGACAACTGTGTTGCTTGCGGCGCTTGCGCAGCAGACTGTCCTGTTGAAGCTATCAGCGAAGGAGACGGCAAGTTCGTTATTGATGCTGACACATGCATCGAATGTGGCGCTTGTGCAGGTTCATGCCCCGTTGAAGCTATCAGCGAAGGCTAATAACTCACAGAATGTAGGGACTGCTTTTTGGCAGTCCCTGTTTTTTTATCTTGACAGAACAATATAAAACAGATAAGATTATTATGACACAGAAAAAAGGAGGTGCCCTTATGATTTCGGGAATAGTGTGTGAATATAACCCGTTTCACAACGGACATTTATATCATATCAATAAGACCCGTCAGGAAGGTGCAGATTATATTGTCTGCGTTATGAGCGGCAACTTCGTTCAAAGAGGGGAGTGCGCCTGCGCTGACAAATGGCTTCGTGCTAAGGCGGCAGTGCTTGGCGGTGCAGATGTTGTTATTGATTTGCCCACCCCCTGGAGCTGTGCTTCGGCTGAGAGCTTTGCAAGAGGCGGTGTGGGTCTGCTTATGGATTTCGGTGTTGACACTCTTTCTTTCGGATGCGAAAGCTCAGATAAGCAGCTTCTTATAAGAAGTGCAAAAATCACCGATAATGAAGACTTATCTGCTCTTGTCAGAAAAGAAACAGCAAAGGGCGCAACCTATCCTGCTGCGGTGCAAAAGGCAGTGGAAGAGCTTTATGGCAGTGAATATTCAAAGGCTCTTTGTGAGCCTAACAACACACTGGCAATTGAATATATAAAGCAGCTTATGAAATATGGCAGAGAAAAAAGTATTCTGCCTGTAAAGCGTGAGGGTGCAACTCACGACAGTAATGAAACAAAAGGGAATATTGCCAGTGCCTCTATGATAAGAAGCAAGGGCCTTGAGGGCGGCTTTGATTATATGCCTGAGAATATTGCTTTGCTTTTTGGCGAAGAGGTGAAAAAAGGCTATGCGCCAGCCTCACCCGCGTACAGTGAGAGAAGCATATTGTCAAGCCTTCGCAATATGAAGAAAGAGGAATATTCGCTTTATGTCAGCGATGAAACAGGCCTTGTGTCGAGAATATATGAGGCGGCACAGTCAGCAAACAGTCTTCAGGATTTGTATGAAAGGGCAAAGAGCAGAAACTTCACTATGTCCAGAGTGCGCCGTGAGGTTATGAGCCTTTATCTCGGTGTCAGCAAGCAGTGGAGCGAGGGCACGGTGCCTTATATGAAAATTCTTGCCGTCAGTGAGAGAGGACTCTCGTTGCTGTCAAAGGCAAAGGAAAATTCATCGGTGCCCATTATAACCAAGCATTCTGAGGCTGAAAAGCTAACCGGCAGAGCAAAGGAAATCTATAGTGCAGAATGCAGAAACACTGACCTTTTTATGCTTATGAGCAAAAATATAAGAGAGTGTAATTTTGAAAAAACACACTCTCTGATAATTGTCAGATGATTTCGCCTATGAGGCAATCTTCATCACAGATATCTGTTATTTTAACATTGGCTATGCTGTCCCGGAAATCCCGGGGCAGTTTTACTTTTACGGGAATATAATTTGCCGTGTGGCCCATAAAGAAGCCGTCTTTGGTTTTGCTTTCAATGAGCACGCCGTAGGTTTTGCCAACCTGATTTTTAAAGAAATTGCGTCTGATTTTATCTGTTTCGGCGGCAAGAATTCTGCAGCGCTCATCCTTGATGCTTTTCTCAAGGTGACCTGTCAGCTTTTCGGAACGGGTACCTTTTCTGATTGAATAGGGGAATATGTGCACCTTTTCGAAGGCGATTTCCTTAGCAAAGGCAAGGCATTCATTGAAGTCCTCTTCGCTTTCGCCTGCAAAGCCAACCATAATATCCGTTGTGAGAGTGCAGTCGCTGAAGCTCTCACGAAGCTTATTTGCTATTGTGCGATATTCGTCAGCGGTGTAGTGTCTGTTCATAGCTCTGAGGGTTTTGTCGCAGCCGCTCTGGAGTGAAATGTGAAACTGAGGGCAGAGCTTTTCACACTGTGACAGAGCCTCAATAACCTCATCCGTCAGGTGGTCGGGCTCAAGTGAGCCAAGACGAACGCGCAGAATGCCGTCAGTGTCATTGGCAGCTTTAACCGCTTCAGGGAAGCTGCAGCCGATATCCTGACCGTAGGAGGAAAGATTGATGCCCACGAGCACCACTTCTTTGTAGCCGTTCCTGCTGAGCTCCTCGAGCTCGTTTTTCAACTCGTCAAGGGGCTTTGAGCGTACTCTGCCGCGTGAATAGGGGATAATGCAATATGAGCAGAAACGGTTGCAGCCGTCCTGAATTTTGACATAAGCTCTTGTTCTCTCGTCAAAGGAGGTTATGGTGTCACCCTGAAAGCTGTCGCCTGTTTTATGCTCGCTGACCTCAAAAACTCGGGAGCCGTATCTTATAAATCTATCGAGCATATCGGGCAGGTCTTTGTTGTTTTTGTTGCCGAGGATTATGTCTGCCTCCATAAGCTCCTCCGCTTTTTCAGGATAAGCCTGAGGCATACAACCTGTGAGCACAACAATGCCGTGGGGATTCTGCCTTTTGAAACGGCGCACAGCCTGACGTGTTTTTCTGTCGGACTCTGCCGTAACGGTGCACGAATTGACCACGAAAATATCGGCGCTGTCATTTTCTGCGGCTATTTCATAGCCTCTTTTTTTCAGCCTTTCACCCATAGCCTGAGTTTCATACTGATTGACCTTGCAGCCGAGGGTATAGAATTTAACTTTCATTTATTCAGCCTCTGATTATATTATTTCAAGGGCAATTATATATTACAATACCACAAAGGTCAAGTTTTATTTATGTTTAAACTGACATAACTATAATTGAGGTGATATAAGTGAAAAAGCTCACAGCAATTATTTCAGTTTTAATTTTAATTGTGCCCTTTGGTATTATTTCTCATGCTCAGGGGGAAACTGTTATTGATGTCAAGGCAAAGGCAGCACTGCTTATGGATGCGTCAACGGGTGAAGTGCTTTACAGCTTCAACGAAAATGAAAGGCTTTATCCTGCATCGGTGACAAAAATTATGCCTATGCTTTTGTTTATGGAGGCTCTTGACAGCGGGAAGATTTCCCTTACGGATACAGTGACGGCAAGCCCTGCTGCAGCCGGCAAGGGTGGCAGTCAGATATGGCTTAAGGAGGGCGAGCAGATGACTGTTGATGAGCTTCTCAGAGCCACTGCAATAGGCAGCGCAAATGACGCCTGCACTGCTCTGGGTGAGCATATAGCAGGCAGTGAAACAGCCTTTGTTAAAATGATGAATGACAAGGCAGTGGAGCTTGGTATGAAAAACACAAATTTTGTCAACTGCTCAGGTCTTGATGACGACACAACGGAGCATCTGACAACGGCTCTTGATATAGCCATTATGTCAAAGGAGCTGCTTTCCCACGAAAGAATAAAAACCTACACAACGGTGTGGATGGATTCACTGAGAAACGGTGAAACCCAGCTTGTCAACACCAATAAATTAGTCCGTTTTTACAGTGGCACAACAGGACTTAAAACAGGCACAACCTCCAAGGCGGGACACTGCCTGAGTGCTTCTGCAGAAAGAGACGGTCTTCATCTGATTGCCGTTGTTTTAGGCGCAGCAAACAGCACTGACCGCTTTGAGGGCGCAAAGGCTATGCTCAACTGGGGCTTTGCCAATTTCGAAACCTTTACCCCTGAAATTGATTCCTCTCTTTTTGGTGAAGTGAAGGTGCTGAGAGGTGTTGAAGACTATATAAAACCGACTCTGACGGGCGTTAAACCATTGACACTGAAGTCAGGCGAAAAAAATAAAACCGAAACACTCATAACTGTCAGTGAGGATGTGGAGGCTCCTGTAGAAAAAGGTCAGGTCCTCGGCAGGGTACAATTAAAGCTCGGTGAAGAGGTGCTGTGCGAATATAATCTCATAAGCGAAAAGGCTGTTGAAAAAACAAACTTAGGTCATATTATGTTAAGATTTTTGAGGAGTCTTACAAAAAGTGCATAATAATTATCGTCTAATCGGTTGACAAATCGTCAAATTTATATTAAAATACAACAGATAGATATACTAATTCAGGAGATCGGTTTAATGTCATTAGAATTCAAGAAAAAATACGTTTCTGCTTTTGTCAGCGACGAAGAAATCCTTTCATATCAGGATAAAATCACAGCTGCACACAAGGCTCTTCACGAGAAAACAGGTGCAGGCAGTGATTTCACAGGTTGGGTTGACCTTCCCGTTGATTACGATAAGGAAGAATTCGCCAGAATAAAGGCAGCAGCTGAAAAAATAAAGAAAAACAGCGAAGTGCTTATTGTTATCGGTATCGGTGGTTCATATCTCGGTGCAAGAGCTGTAATCGAGTTTGTAAAGAGCCAGAACTATAACGACCTTCGCAAGGGTACCCCTGCAATTTACTTTTCAGGCAACAGCATTTCATCCTCAGCTCTTAGCGAGCTTATTGAAATCTGCAAGGATAAGGACTTCAGTGTCAATGTAATTTCAAAGTCAGGCACAACCACAGAGCCCGCAATTGCTTTCAGAATTTTCCGTGAAATTCTCACTGAGAAATACGGCAAGCAGGGTGCTGCAGAAAGAATTTTTGTTACCACAGATAAAGCTAAGGGTACTCTTAAAAATCTTGCTGACAGAGAGGGCTACGAAACATTTGTTGTACCCGATGATGTTGGCGGCAGATACAGCGTACTCACTGCAGTTGGTCTTCTTCCCATAGCTGCAGCAGGAATCGATATTGATGCTCTTATGCTCGGTGCAGCTTCTGCAAGAGCTGAGCTTATGAGCACTGATATAAACGAAAATGATTGCTATAAGTATGTAGCTATCAGAAATGCTCTTTATGCCAAGGGCAAGAAAACAGAAATGTTCATCAGCTATGAGCCCTGCTTCACAATGATGAATGAATGGCTCAAGCAGCTCTTCGGCGAAAGCGAAGGCAAGGAAGGCAAGGGTCTTTTCCCCACATCGGCAATTTTCTCAACAGACCTTCACTCTCTTGGTCAGTATATCCAGGAAGGCGAAAGAATTATGTTTGAGACAGTTGTTTCCTTCAAAAAACCCAAGCAGGAAATTATCATCAGGGAAGATCCCGAAAATGTTGACGGTCTCAACTTCCTCACAGGCAAGAGCATTTCCTTCGTCAATGAAAAGGCATATCAGGGCACAGTCCTCGCTCACAATGACGGTGGCGTACCCAACATTATCATCAAGGCTGATGATATGACAGAAAAATCACTTGGCTATCTCATTTATTTCTTTGAGAAGGCTTGCGCAGTTTCAGGCTATGTTTTAGGCATAAATCCCTTTGACCAGCCCGGCGTTGAAAGCTATAAGAGAAATATGTTTGCACTTTTAGGCAAACCCGGCTATGAAAATGAGAAAGAAGTACTTGAAGAAAGACTCAGTAAGTGATATAATAAAGGTGTAATTGAATAGCAGGTGCCCCGAAAGCATCTGCGAAGCAATAAATAAAAGGAGGAATTATAAATGATTTCTATTATTTTAGGACACAAAGGTTCAGGAAAGACTAAGCGCTTGATTTCTTGCGTTAACCAGGCAGTTGAAACTTCAAAGGGCAACGTTGTTTGCGTTGAGAAAGAAACCAAGTTAACATATGACGTTAATTATCAGGCAAGACTTATTGCTACTGATGATTACGAGATTAAGGGTTATGCTTCATTCTTCGGCTTCCTTGCAGGCGTATGTGCAGGCAACCATGACATCACAGACGTACTTGTTGATGCTACACTTCGCATCGGCGGCAGAAACTATGAGGCTCTTGCAGAATTCCTTGAGAAGATTTATGAGCTTGCATCAGCACACGAAAAGAACTTTGTTTTCACAATCTCAGCAGACAAAGACGAGCTTCCCGCAGCAATCTTCAACTTCTGCACAATTCTTGAATAAGAACAAAACACGAAGCTGTCGCGAAAGCGGCAGCTTTATAATTATGGGTTAGGAATTGTAATTTATGAGCATTGAAAAACTGATGAAAAAGGCTTTGCCAAAAGTGCCTGACGATATAAAAAAGGGGTTAAGAGATAATTCTGTAACACTTACTCCCTTTGAAGAAATGAACAGCATATTGAGGCAAACAGACCTGCAGAGTGAAGCCGGATATAAAAAAATGAAGGATGGCAGCTATCTCGTTTCTATGTTTTGTCCCATGCCGGGGATTACTCCCGAAATGATAAAATGGTGGTTCTGGTGGCATCCGAAGAAAAACGAGCGATATCAGGTCTGGTATCCCGGTGCACATTATGCAATCGGATTTTCTAAAAAGCAGTCAGCCTATTTTAACTGTGAAGTCTGTCCTGAGTTTCAGAATAACACACAGTTTCCGGTTGAGAAAATCGGAAAAATAAAAATGCCCCTTAGAATAGATTTTATCTCACCTGAGGAATTTGGCTTTTCAAAGGCAGTTATGCAGCAGAACAATATTCCGCTTATTGTGTGCGGACATGTCGGGGCATTAAACGGTCTGGTTATGCACACTGAAATGGCACACATTTTCAAGCAGACAGAAGACGGCTTGTTTATGATAAGCAGATTCTGGCTCGGAAAGACCATGAACCCGTTGCTCAGAAAATTAATAATAACTGAAGAGCTGGCTGAAGCGATGGCAGAGCACTGCTGTGTTGAATACAGAAATCTGCTTGAAATTCTGCCTGTTCTCTATTCTGAAAACAAATAAGAGGAAATTCAAAACGGAGGACTCTCAAATGACCTATGAATATGAAAAACAAGCACTTGCAGAAGGCTATAAGGTGGTCTGCGGTGTTGATGAAGCAGGCAGAGGCCCTCTTTGCGGCCCTGTTTGTGCTGCAGCGGTTATACTTCCCGTTGACTGTGAAATTGAGGGCATCAACGACTCAAAAAAGCTCAGTGAAAAGAAACGCGATATGCTTTATGACATCATAAAAGAGAAGGCTGTTGCATATTCTGTAGTGATGGTTGATGCTGAAACCATCGATAAAATCAATATATTACAGGCAACCTTCAAGGCTATGCGTGAAGCTGTTGACGCTCTTTCTGTCAAGCCTGATATTGCACTTATAGACGGTAACGGCAAGCCCGGTCTTTCAATTGAGGAGCGCACTCTCATAAAGGGTGATGCCAAGAGCATTTCTGTTGCTGCGGCATCAATTCTTGCAAAGGTAACAAGAGACAGATATTGTCTCGAAATGGATGAGAAGTATCCTGAATATCAGTTTGCAAAGCATAAGGGCTACGGCACAAAGCTGCACTATGAAATGATAGCCGAATACGGCATCTGCCCTGAGCACAGACGCACCTTCCTTAAGAAGATTCTCGGTGAATGATATGGGCAGCACACAGTTAACAGGTGCTGCAGGTGAAAGCTTTGCGGCAGAGTACTATGAAAACCACGGCTTCAGCATAGTTGCAAGAAATTTTCATTCACGATACGGCGAAATTGATGTCATAGCCGAAAATGATTTTTATATTGTTTTCTGTGAGGTCAAGACCCGCAGTGTTAAGGCAATAGAGCGCCCGTCAGGCAGTGTCACAAAGGCGAAAATCAGAAAGCTGACCCTGACTGCCATGAAGTTTCTTGAAAGCTTTCACGGGGATAAACAGCCGCGCTTTGATGTCTTTGAGATTTGGCAGCAGGGCGGTGAAGTGGTGAAATATGAGCTGATTGAGGGTGCCTTCCAGGGGGAGGATTTTTCGGACAGCTATGATGTATTCTGATCTTCACTGTGACAGTGTGACCCGCGCTTTCAGCAGAAATCTGAGCATAACTGACGGCAGACTCGCGGTTGATATCGGCTCAGAAAAATTTATAAAACGTGAGCAGTGCTTCGCATTGTGGCTCAGTGATGAGCTTTATGGGGAGGCTGCTTTTTGTTATGCCAAAAAGCTTCTGGACTTTTATAAAAGGGGCGAAAATGAAATTAAAAGCAGGGGAGTTACACCGCATCTGACGGTGGAGAATGCCTCAGCTCTGGGAGGGAATTTAAATAATATTGCTTATTTCAAGGAACAGGGAATAAGAATGATGTCACTGACTTGGAACGGTGAAAACGAGTTGGCAAGCGGTGCTGATGCAGATGGTGGACTTAAAGCCTTGGGCAAGGCTGCTGTAAGAGAAATGGAAAACTGCGGAATAATTCTCGATGTGTCACACCTTAATGAAGAGGGCTTTCGTGATGTGTGCAATACCGCAACCAAGCCCTTTGTTGCTTCCCACAGCAACTGTTATGACATCTGCCCTCACAGACGCAACCTGAAAAAGTGGCAGATAAAAGAGATAATTTCAAGAGGCGGTCTCATCGGTATCAACTTCTATCCCGTTTTTCTCGGGTTGGGGAGTGCCTTTGAGAGAGTGAGGGATAACATCGAATATATACTCTCTCTCGGCGGTGAAGATTGTATAGCTTTTGGCAGCGATTTTGACGGAGCTGATATGGGTGATGAACTGAAAACTGCCGGGAATGTTGTGAGCCTCAGAGACTATCTGCTCAGGCAGGGAATAAGCAGAGAGATAGCGGAAAAAGTCTTTTATCGGAATGCTAAGCTCTGAATGTGGAATTCTGCATTTTTTTCTTGCATTTCTTCTGAGATTAATATATAATTATAATTTAGATGTATATTTTTATTCAGGAGATAGCAAATGAGCAAAAAAGTTATTGTTGTAGGCGCAGGTGCAGCAGGTCTTATGGCTTCAGGTACCTTAGGCGAAAAAGGCTATGATGTGCTGCTTATCGAAAGAAACGATAAGGTTGCGCGCAAGGTTATGATAACGGGCAAGGGTCGCTGTAACGTGACCAACAATGTTACCCTCATAAATGACCTTATAGCCAACGTGCCCGTTAACGGCAGATTTTTATACGGTGCCTTCTCGAAGTTTATGCCCTCAGACACTATCGACTTCTTTGAGGATATGGGTGTACCCCTCAAGGTTGAGCGCGGAAACAGAGTTTTCCCCGTTTCAGATAAGGCGGTGGATATAGTCGATGCCCTCAATGCCTACAGTCAGGATGCAGGGGTAAAACGCATAAAGGGCAGAGTCACTGAGCTTATTATAACTGACGGAGTGCTTCAGGGCGTGCGTCTTGAAGATGGCAGTGAACATTTCTCAGATGCCGTACTCATTGCCACAGGCGGCAAGTCTTATCCTCTCACAGGCTCCACAGGTGACGGTTATGAGCTGGCGAAGCAGGCAGGTCACACAATAACTGAGCTCAAGCCTTCTTTGGTACCGCTTAATTGTCATGAAGGCTTTTGTATGGATCTTCAGGGATTATCCCTTCGCAATGTTGAAATCAGTGTAATGGACATGAATTCTTATAAAGAGGTTTACAGAGATTTCGGTGAAATGCTCTTTACTCACTTCGGTGTGTCAGGTCCGCTTATTCTTTCGGCAAGCTCACATATGAAAGACGTACAGCCCAGAAAATATGAGATACACATTGACCTGAAGCCTGCTCTTTCTTATGAGCAGCTGGACAAGCGCATACAAAGAGATTTCCTTGAAAATGCCAATAAAAACTTTATCAATGCCCTTGATGCTCTTCTGCCCAAAAAGATAGTACCCGTAATAGTTAAACTAACGGGCATCAAGCCTTCAACCAAGGTTAACCAGGTCACAAAGGAAATGAGAGCAAAGCTCGTGAATATTCTCAAGGATCTGAAGGTAACGGTTATGTCGCTTCGCCCGATTGAAGAAGCAATAATAACCTCAGGCGGTGTCAGCACAAAAGAAATCGACCCGAAAACTATGGCATCGAAGTGTCTTGACGGTCTTTATTTTGCAGGTGAAGTTATAGATGTTGACGCCTACACCGGCGGATTCAACTTGCAGATAGCCTTTTCAACGGCAATGTGTGCCGCAAACAGCATATAAAGGAGAAGTAGACAATGAAAGTTATCAACGTAGCAATCGATGGCCCTGCAGGTGCAGGCAAAAGCACAATTTCAAGAAAGGCAGCTGCAGAGCTTGGCTTTATCTATATCGACACAGGCGCGCTTTACAGAACTGTCGGCCTCAACGCCCTGAGAAAGGGCGCAGATATCAATGATGCCGAGTCTGTTGTTGCAACTCTCACAGACGACCTTAAGGTTGAGCTGAAGTTTGTTGACGGTGAGCAGAGAATGTTTCTTTGCGGCGAAGATGTTTCCGATAAAATCAGAACTCCCGAGGTTTCCTCAGCTGCATCAAAGACCTCAGCAGTGCCTGAGGTTAGAAAATTCCTTTTTGATCTGCAGAAGCAGCTCGCAAGAGAAAATAACTGCATTATGGACGGAAGAGACATAGGCACTGTTGTGCTTCCTGATGCTGATGTTAAAATTTTCCTTACTGCTTCTCCCGAGGCAAGAGCAGAAAGACGTTATCTTGAGCTCAAGGAAAAAGGTATGGACGTAAAATATGAGGATGTGCTCTCTGATATGATAAAGCGCGACTATGACGATTCACACAGAGCAATTGCACCTCTTAAGCAAGCTGATGATGCAGTGCTCGCTGACACAAGCGGCAACACACTAGAGGAATCAATTGAACTTATTCTCAGCATTATAAAGGAAAGATTATAAGCTATGGAAATCCGTATAGCAAAAACAGCAGGCTTCTGCTTCGGAGTAAACAGAGCCGTTGATATGCTTTATAAAATAATCGATGAGGGCAGACCTGTATGCACTCTCGGACCTATAATTCACAACCCTCAGGTTATCGAAGACCTTGAAAGCAAGGGCGTGAAGGCGGTTGATTCACCTTGTGATGTACCCTTGGACCATGAGGTTGTAATAAGAGCTCACGGTGTGACCAAGCAGGTTATGTCAGAGCTCAGAAGCAAGGGTATAAAATATACCGATGCCACCTGCCCCTATGTGCTGAAAATTCACAAAATTATCAAAGAGCAAACAAGTGAGGATGATATAATTCTCATAGCAGGTGACGGCAATCACCCTGAGGTATGCGGCTTCAGAAGCCACTGCAAAGGGGAGTCTTTCACATTTAAGACTGCTGATGAGCTTGAAAAAATTCTTGATTTAATTTCAGAAAAGAAAAATAGCAGGAAAATACTTCTTGCGCAGACAACTTTTTCCGTAAAAGAGTGGAAAAAAAGTCTAAAAATTATTGAAAAACTATGTACAAATTCAATTTATTTTGATACAATATGTAGAGCTACCCAGGAAAGACAGGATGAAGCAGAGCAATTATCCCGTTGGGCAGATATGATGCTTGTGATAGGCGGTGCCTTCAGTTCAAACACTGTCAAGCTGAAAAATGTCTGCAGCGACAACACAAAAACTTATCTTGTTGAGAGGGTTCAGGATTTGCAGCCGATTGATTTTTCAGGCTGTGAAAAAATTGGTATAACAGCAGGCGCATCCACACCTGCACGAATTATAAAGGAGGTTAAAGTTATTATGACAGAGAACTTTAACGAAATGCAAACAAATAAATCGAAGGAGACACAGGATCAGGAGCTTTTCTTAGCTGCAGTAGACAGCATGGATAATACAAGCACAAGTCAGAATGTTGTTGGCGTTGTTGTTAGTATCGCCCCCAACGAGATTCAGGTTGATATCGGCAGAAAGTATGCCGGCTTCATTCCCAGAGACGAATACAGTAACGACCCCACTGCAGATCCCATGCAGGAACTCAAGATCGGCGATAAGCTGAACCTCACTATCATGTCAACAAATGACAATGAAGGCACAATGAAGCTTTCAAAGCGCATTTATGACAGAAAAGCATCATGGCAGACAATTCTTGATGCTAAAGAAAATGAAACTGTTCTTGAAGCAGTTGTTTCAGAAGCTGTTAAGGGTGGCGTTATCGCATATCCTATGGGCTCAAGAGTATTCATCCCTGCATCACTCACAGGTCTTGCAAGAGGCGAAGAGCTTGAAACACTTGTTAAGCAGAAGGTTCAGTTCCGCATCATCGACATCGATGACAGAAGAAGACGCGTTATCGGTTCAATCCGCAGCGTAACAGCTGAAGCTCGCAAGGCTGCAGCAGAGGCTTTCTGGGCAACAGCTGAAGAAGGCAAGACTTACACAGGTACTGTTAAGTCACTCACAAGCTATGGCGCATTCGTTGATCTTGGCGGTGTTGAAGGCATGATTCATATTTCAGAGCTTTCATGGACAAAGATCAAGCATCCCTCAGAAATCGTTAACGTTGGTGACACTGTTGAAGTTTACATCAAGTCAATCGAAGTTAAGGATGATGAAAAGAAAAAGATTTCTCTTGGCTACAAGAAGATCGAAGACGATCCCTGGCAGATCTTCACAAGCAAGTATGCTGTAGGTGACATCGCAGACGTTGAAATTCAGGGTCTTGCAACATTCGGTGCATTCGCAAAGATTGTTGACGATGTTAAGGGTCTTATCCACATCTCACAGATCGCCGACAGACACATCGCATCACCCAAAGAGGTTCTCACAATCGGTGACGTTGTTAAGGCAAAGATCACAGAGATCGATTACGACAGAAAGCGCGTAAGCCTTTCAATCCGTGCTCTTATCGAAAAGGATGAAAATACAGAGGTTGAAGGTCTTGAAGAGTATGCTCCCGCAGCAGAAGAAACAGTAGAAGAAGCTGTTGAAGCTGCTATCGAAGCTGCTGCTGACGTTGCTGAAGACGCAGAATAATTAAGCTTAATATTAAATCCACCTGTTCCGTTTGGTTCAGGTGGATTTTGTTTTTCTTATAGCACCGAAGTTGTCTTCGGCAAATTACTTCCAGAATTTTCTGTCAAGTGATCTGTATTGCACGGCCTCTGTTATATGCTGAAGAGCTATGCTTTCACTTTCATCAAGGTCTGCAATAGTTCTTGCAATGCGAAGAATCTTGTCATAAGCTCTTGCTGAAAGACCCATAGTCTCAAAGCATCTCTCAAGCATTTTTCTGCTGATATCATCAAGTCTGCAGACCTGTCTTGTCATAGAGGGGGTCATTTTTGCGTTGCAGGTTATTTCTGTGCCTTCAAAACGTTTTGTCTGAATGGCTCTGGCTTTATTGACGCGCTTTTTTATTTCGGCAGAGCTTTCACCTTTTTCTTCGGCTGAGAGCTTCTGAAAATCAACCTGAGGCACCTCAATATGAATATCCAGTCTGTCAAGCAGAGGACCGCTGACTTTGGCAAGGTACTTCTGAGGAGCACCCTTTGAGCAGGTGCATTCCTTTGTAGGATGTCCGTAAAAGCCGCAGGGGCAAGGATTCATGGCGCAGACGAGCATAACCTCACAAGGGTAAGTCAGGCTGCCCGACACGCGGGAAACGGTGATAACTCCGTCTTCTATGGGCTGACGCATAGCTTCCATTGACTGACGCGGAAATTCGGGAAGCTCGTCGAGAAAGAGCACACCGTGATGTGAAAGGCTCAGCTCTCCCGGGCTTGGTATTCTGCCGCCGCCTGAAAGAGCAGCAGCTGAAATTGTGTGATGAGGTGAACGGAAGGGTCTTGATTTTATAAGTGAAACCTTTTCAGGCAGTGCGCCTGCAATTGAATAAAGCTTTGTTACCTCAAGGCTTTCCTGAAATGTCATATCGGGGAGTATTGACGGAAGTCTTTTTGCGAGCATGCTTTTGCCTGAGCCGGGAGGGCCGATCATAAGAACATTATGTCCGCCTGCAGCAGCAATTTCGAGGGCGCGTTTAACCTGGTACTGACCCTTGACATCGGCAAAATCAAAAATAAAGCTGTCGGTTTCATAATATTCGCTGAAATCGTCAGGGTTGATTTTCTCAATAGGCTTTTTGCCCAGAAGGTGAGAATAAAGCTGCATAAGATTTCTCACGGGATAGATGTCAATATCCTTGACAACACTGCTTTCGCCGGCGTTGTCTTCGGGCAGAAATACAGCTTTATAGCCGAGCTCTCTTGCCTTTATTACCATTGGCAGTGCGCCGGTGATTTTTCTCACCTCGCCGT
The DNA here is from genome assembly GCA_045592465.1 of Acutalibacteraceae bacterium. Lineage (GTDB taxonomy): Bacteria > Bacillota > Clostridia > Oscillospirales > Acutalibacteraceae > UBA6857. The sequence continues at coordinate 17,331 of JAZNUW010000024.1, forward strand.
TTAATGAAAGCTCACCTATAAAAGCAAAGTCTTCTGTTTCTGCTTTCAGCTGTCCCGTTGCAAGCAAAATGGTCAGAAGTATGGGGAGGTCATAAATGCTGCCTTCTTTTCTTATGTCGGCAGGTGTCAGGTTAACGGTCATTCTGCCCTCCGGAAAGGAAAATCCGTTGTTTCTCAGTGCTGAATAAACCCTGTTACGGCTTTCGCTTACGGCTGCATCAGGCAGACCTACCATATCAAAGCGCGACATACCCTTGCTGAAAGAGCATTCAACACCCACACCGTATGTATTCATACCGAAAAGACCAATACTGTTGACTTTTGCAAACATAACATCAGACCTCTGTTTTTTTCTTCCATTATACACTATCTGCCTTGGTTTGTAAATCCTATATAACCTTGTCTATATAAGCATTTTTATAAAAATGCTTCAGAATTTCATCATAGGTATATCCCTGCCTCGCCATATAGTCAGCACTATATTGGCTCATACCCACACCGTGACCGTAGCCGGTGACAGAAAAAATATATTTATCCTCTTTGTACTCTGCCGTGAAAACAGGGCTTTTCAGCTTTAAAAGTGAATAAAGCTCATTACCGCTATAGCTTTTTTCGCCTACGGTTATTTTAGTCACATATCCGTTGTCGTCGGCGGTGATATTCTTTATAAGGTTACCGTCTGTATCTTTTAACGAGCAAAGCTTTATAAGCTCCTGCGAGGTGAATTCGGCTACCGAGTCATAGTCGGGGGAAAGTGTATCTCCGGGAGCATTGACACTTTGAAGATAGGGGAGTGCTTCACCCCAGACGGCTTGTGATGAAAGTGTTCTGCCCGGGGAAATTGCGTGAAAAGCTGCCATTATAGGCTCACCCTCATACATTAGGCATTCTCCAAGTACGGCTGAAACGGCAGAATCAATTTTTTCTTTATAGCTTTCATATTTATCTCCCCATTTTTCTTTCATCTGTTCATCTGTCAGGTAGCCCTGATGAACACTGCTGTTATCGCTGATATCATAATTTTCATCAGTCTTCGGGTTATCGGCATTTTCTCTTAGCCATTTTGCATATGAGTAACAGGCAACTGCCTGGGCCTTCAGGGCTTCAGCACTATATGAGGCAGGCATTTCTGCGGCAACGGCACCGATTATGTATTGCTTCATATCCGTTTCAACAACTCTGCCTGAAATGCTTTGCAGAACTGAAATCTGCTCTGCAGCCGAGATGTTATTTTTTAACTGATTATCAGTCTTGCCTTCTGCGATAAAGACAAGAGGCATCAATATCATGGAAAGACAGAGAACGGCAGTGAGCAAACAGTATGTTTTCATCAAAAATCATCCTTTCCTGCCAAGCAAATTAATATAAATTTATTGACTTTACAATTACTATGTTATAAAATAAGGTTTAATGATTATTTATAATGTATAACTATAACTATTTTTACCGGAGGTAAGAAGATGTACGATAAAATTAATCCGATTTCACCCGAGCTGCTTGAAATCATGAGTGAAAAAATTGAAAAGAAAAGTCGCATAAATCACGAAGATTTCTGGAAGTACGGCGTAAAAAGAGGCTTGAGAAATCCTGACGGCACAGGTGTTATGGCAGGTCTTACCAACATCTGCAGTGTTGAGGGTTACTATATGGAAGACGGTGAAAGAGTTCCCAAGCAGGGTGTGCTCAAATACAGAGGTCTTAACATCAATGACATTGTTGAAGCATGTGAAAAAGAAGACCGTTTCGGCTTTGAAGAGGTTGCCTATCTTCTGCTTTTCGGCTCACTGCCCACTAAAGAGCAGGTGGAGCTTTTTAAGGATGTTATCGGCACATGCCGTTTTCTGCCCGAAACTTATATTGAAGATGTGCTGATGAAAAACGCATCAATTGATGTTATGAATAAGCTTGCTAGATGCATTCTTATCTCATATTCATTTGACGAAAATCCCGACGATATTTCTATAGAAAATGTGCTTCGTCAGTCAGTGCAGATTATGTCACAGCTTCCTGTTATGATGTGTTATGCATATCAGGTTAAAAGAAAGAAATTCTATAATAAGAGTATGTATTTCCATCCCGAGAAGAAGGAGCTTTCAACTGCTGAAACAATTCTTCGCTCACTGCGCGCCGACAGAAAATATACTGATGAAGAGGCAAAGCTTCTTGACATCTGCCTTATGCTTCATGCAGAGCACGGCGGCGGTAACAACTCCACCTTTGCAGACAGAGTTCTCACCTCAAGCGGTACTGACACATATGCTGCTTTCTCAGCAGCAATCGGTTCACTTAAGGGCTCACGCCACGGCGGTGCAAACATAAAGGTCAGCCATATGCTTGATGAAATCAAGGCAAATGTTTCTGATCCCACAGATGAAAAGGAAATAGCAGCATATCTTGAAAAGATTATCAGAAAGCAGGCAGGCGACGGCAGCGGTCTTATTTACGGAATGGGTCACGCAGTTTACACACTTTCAGACCCCAGAGCTGTTATCCTCAAGAGAAAGGCAAGAGATTTCGCCTATAAATACGGCTTCGAAAAGGATTTTGAGCTTATAAATAACGTTGAAAAGCTCACCCCCGAGGTTTTCAGACGCGTTAAGGGCAAGAATAAGGTTATGTGTGCAAACGTTGACCTTTATTCAGGTCTTATCTATAAGATGCTTCGCATCCCCGAGGATCTTTACACTCCCATTTTTGCCACTGCAAGAATTGTCGGCTGGTCAGCACACAGACTTGAAGAGCTTATCTCAGGCGGCAAAATCATCCGTCCTGCTTATAAGAATATTGCTCTGCCCAAGAAATATGTTCCTATGGATGAAAGAATAGAAAACTATAAGAGTTCTGTCGATTATATACCGTCCGATCAGAGAGTTTATGATAAGGAGGAAGACTGATGAGCAGCGATAAAAACGAAAAAATAGAATCAAAATTCAAAGAGAAGCTTTCCGTCAGTGTGAAGCCTCTCGGAATACTGTTTTTCTGTGTGGCAATTGTGTCAATTGTGCTCAGAGCCATTCAGATGGCAAAATATATTGACGTGGAAACAGGCTTTTACACAGGCGGTCAGGCACTCAAATTTGTGCTTTATGCTGTTATTGCAGTTTCAGCACTCATTTTCTGCGGTGTGTCATATTTAAGCCGTGACTGTGCAGGACTCAGCTTTTATAACAATGAAAACAAGACTGCAGGCGTTGTCTGCGCAATGATGGCTCTTGCATTTGTCTTTGACAGCATAACAAGCTTCGGCAACAGCTTTGACTCACTCGGTCAGTCAGTGTCAGGCAATTACACCTCTCTTATGTCCTCAGGTGCAGTGCCTTCTATGCTTCAGGGCTTTTTCGGCATTTTTTCGGCAGTGTTTTTCCTCATTCTTTCCAAGGATATGCTTAAGGGAAAAGCTGCGGCATCAAACAGAAAGTTTCTTGCCACCATGCCTGTGTGGTGGGCAGGTGCAAGACTTATTCACCGTTTTCTCAGACAAATTAGCTTTGTTGAAGTTTCAGACCTTTTTCTTGAGCTTCTTATGATAGGTGCTATGCTTATTTTCTTCATGGCGCTGGCTCAGGTTGTTTCGGGCGTTTATTCAGACGGTGCACGTTGGAGAATTTTCGGCCTTGGTTATACGGCTTCACTTATAGCACTTACTCTGAGCGTACCCCGACTGGTTTTCTCAATTGTCGGCGGCGGTGCATTTATTAATCCCGACCATCCCTTCTTTTTATGCGACCTTGTTTTCGCACTCTTTGCAGTTACTGTTATTCTTTGCTATAAGCCTCAGCAGGCCGAGGCAGAAGAAACCGAAACGGTGGTATAACAATATATGGAACTGTTTTTAAGTAATCTTTTTACAGCGGCGACTAATGTTGCAGTGCTGTATATTATGGTTGCTATCGGATTTATCTCAGATAAGATAGGCATTTTCACAGAAGAAACTGCCAGAAAGGTTGTCACATTCCTGCTTTATGTTGTGGCATCCTGCACTCTTATCAACTCTTTTATCAGAATAGAGGCCACACCTGAAACGGTTACAAAGTTCTTTACGGCATTCGGTCTTTCTGTAGCAACCCACACCATAGCAATTCTTATAAATATGCTTACCTTCAGGAATAAAAAGGATGAGCGCAATCCCGTTTATAAGTTTGCTTCAATTTACGGTAATGTTGCCTTTATGGCTCTGCCTCTGGCTCAGGCTGTTCTCGGTGACGAGGGTGTGCTCTACTGTGCAGGCGGTGCTGTTGTGTTTAATCTTTTCACCTTCACTCACGGCGTTAAGCTTATGAGCAAGGAAAACGAAAAGCTCGACATTAAAAAGATAATTCTCAATCCGGGTGTTATTGCATGTGTTATAGGTCTGCCGATTTTCCTTTCAGGCGTTGAGGTACCTTATCTTATAAGTCAGCCTGTTGAAAATATTGCAGCGCTCAATTCTCCTGTAGCGATGCTGGTTTTCGGCACTTATCTTTCCCGTACCGACCTTAAAACAATGCTTTTTGATAAGAAAATATACCTTACGGCATTTATGAAGCTTCTTGTGCTTCCCTTAATCTGCCTTGGTGTTTATTATCTTTGCGGACTTCGGGGCGCAGTGCTGACCGCTTCAATTATAACTGCAAGCGTACCCTCGGCAAATAACACATTTATGTTTTCATCGATATACGGCAGAGATGCTGCAACTGCCTCAAAGACGGTTGCTCTTGTCAGCTTCATATCAATAATTACAATGCCCGTTATGATAGCAATAACTCAGCTTACTTGGTAGGTGAATTTTATGGATACAGTTTTAGTTAAATTTGCAGGCATAGCTCAGGAATTTGAGGTGTCAAAGGTTCTTGACTTAGGCTTTGCCCAAGTGCGTTGGTACGGAGCAATAATTGCTTTCGGCTTTTTGCTTGCCGTACTTTTCGGCGGCAGAATTGCCTATGTATGGAAAATCAATCTTGATAAAATGATAGATGTGCTGCTTTTCGGCACTGTAGGCGCCATAGTCGGTGCAAGACTTTATTATGTTGCCTTCAAGTGGGATTATTACAGCCTTCATCTCAGTGAGATACCTAAGATATGGGAAGGCGGTCTGGCCATTTACGGCGGCATTATCGGCGGAATTCTTGCAGCCTTTGTTGTATGCAAAATCGAAAAGCTTAATTTTTACAACCTGCTTGATATGGTTGGTATGAGTCTTCTTATCGGTCAGGGCATAGGCAGATGGGGCAATTACGCCAATCAGGAAGCCTTCGGCGGCTTCACCTACAGCAATTTCGGCATGATGAGCGAAACTGTTGTGGATTATATCGAAAGAAATCCTGCCTCCTTCGGTCTTGAGGGAGTCAGTGACATAGCTGCTCATATAGCAGAAAACAATCTTTATGTGCATCCCACCTTCTTTTATGAAAGTGTGTGGTGTATCCTCGGCTTCTTTGTGCTTTATATAATACTTAAAAAGTTCCGTAAATTCAGCGGTCAGCTTTTCCTTACCTACGGCTTATGGTACGGTATTGAAAGAATGATAGTTGAGGGTATGAGAACTGACAGCCTTTATATCGGCTCAACAGGAATAAGAGTTTCTCAGGCTCTGTCTATGGGCATTGTTCTTGTTTGTGGGGTACTTCTGACAGCTCTGATGATAAAATATATCAAGCACCCGAAGCCTATTGAGGGCGTGGATTATTTCCCGCCAAAAACAGAAAAAGAACTCAGGGCTGAAGAGAAAAAGCTTCAGAGAAAAAAAGAACGCGCCGAAATGAAAAGCTACAAGGTTGTCGGCGGCAAAATGAAAAAGGATAAGACGGAAACGGAGGATGCAAATGTATAAAATAATGGACGGTAAAGAGGTTTCCGCTTATGTCAAGCAGCAGGTGAAGCTTCAGACGGATAAATTAAAGGAGCAGGGGATTGAGCCTTGCCTTGCCGTTATAATTGTTGAGGGCGACCCTGCTTCTAGGGTTTATGTCAACAACAAAAAAAGAGCCTGCGAGGTCTGTGGCATAAAGTCACTTGAATACGCACTTCCCGCAGACGTCAGTGAAGAAGAACTGCTCGGTCTTATAGACAAGCTTAATAATGACGGCAGTGTACACGGCATATTATGTCAGCTCCCCGTGCCGAAGCATATTGACGAGAAAAAGGTCATTGATGCAATTTCTCCCTCAAAGGACGTTGACGGCTTCTCGGCTGTAAATGTAGGAAAAATCTGGCTCGGAGACTATGAGTTTTCACCCTGCACACCTATGGGTGTTATTGAATTGCTGGATTATTATAAAATTCCCCTTGAGGGCAAAAACTGCGTAATCGTGGGAAGAAGCAACATTGTGGGCAAGCCTATGGCTGCACTGCTGCTTGAAAGAAACGCAACGGTTACTGTTTGTCACAGCAGAACAAAGGATTTAGCCTTCTTCACTAAAAATGCAGATGTTATTGTGGCTGCTGTTGGCAGAGCGAACTTCATCACTGCCGATATGGTGAGTGATGGCGCTGTGGTGATAGATGTTGGCATCAACCGTCTCCCGAACGGCAAGCTCTGTGGTGATGTGGACTTTGATTCCGTCAAAGATAAGGCAAGCTATATCACTCCCGTGCCCGGTGGCTGCGGACCTATGACTATAGCAGTGCTGATGAAAAACACCCTTGCAGCTGCAAAATAAATATCAAAGACTTCTGATTTTTTTCAGAAAATAATTTGTCACTATATGCACCCGGGTGCAAGACTTTAATAATAAGGAGAATAAAAAATGAAAAAGATTTATTTAAGCAAAGACAAAAAGCTTCTCGGCATTTGTGCCGGTGTGGCTGACTATCTCAATGTTGACCCTACACTTATCAGAATTGCTGTTGTGTGCCTGTCACTTCTGACCGCAGTTGTTCCTGCGCTTGTGATTTATTTCGTGCTCAGCCTCGTCTTCCCTCAGGCTCCTGCTGATTATGTGCCCTCACAGCCTGCTAAAAAGCTTATCAAGGGCAGCGATAAAAAGCTTTCAGGTGTCTGCTCAGGTCTTGCAGATTACTTCGGCATCGATGCCACAATTATGAGACTTGCTTTTGCAATCTGTGTGCTGTTTTTCGGCTTTGGTGTAACAACTTATATCGTGTGCCTTATTATGATGCCCTCAGCACCTGTTCAGGTTGTGACAGACGGCAGATATGAAAACTGAGCTATATTTTCTTAAGCTGTCAGACTATGATATGCTGACACTGCAAGAGGAATATAAAAAGGTCAGTTCACACTTTATAAGTGCTGACGGTGAAAAGCTGTCAGAAAGAAAAGAAAGTCTTCTCGGCAGGCTGCTTTTGTGGCGTACTCTTGAAGAAAGAGGCATCGGGGAGTTTCAGGTTCATTATAAAGACAGTGAAAAGCCTGAGCTTATCTGCAGTGAAGATTTGCACTTCAACATAAGTCACAGTGCAGATTATGTTATGCTGGCACTGTCAGAATGTGATGTAGGGTGCGATATTCAGGAAATTAGACCCTATAACCCTAAGGTTGCAAAACGTCACTACTGTGAAAATGAAACAAGGCTTATTGAATGCAGTGATGACAAAGCTGATATTTTCATAAGAATGTGGGCGCTCAAGGAAAGCATTCTTAAATTCACAGGCAAGGGAATATCGGGAGGTCTTGCAACCTATGATTTTTCACCCTATGCCGATAAGGAAAGCTTCACAGCTTTCGGATGTGACTTTTATGTCAGAAAAATGGAAAACACGTATTTTGCCCTTTGTCATAAGGGTGAGGATATAATCCTGAAAGGAGAAAATTAAATGAACTCAATCAAGTATATTAAAAGCAAGCTTGGCTACGGTGTCGGTGCAATCGGTCTTGACCTTAGCTACGGAATGTTTTACAGCTTTCTTGCAAAATATCTCACTGACGTTTTAGGCATGAAAGCATCATTTCTTCTCATTCTCACACCTATTGCACGTCTGTGGGACGGTATCAATGACCCGATGATGGGAACCATCGTTGATAACACCCACACAAAAATGGGCAAATACCGCCCCTGGATTCTGCGCGGATCAATACTTAACGCAGTTGTTCTGGTTTTTCTTTTCAGCAACCCCTTTAAGCTCACAGGCGCCGCACTTATGGCCTATGTTGCCGTTATGTATGTCGGCTGGGGTATGAGCAACACACTCGCTGATATTCCCTATTGGTCAATGGTGCCCTCATTCACAAGTGACCCTGAAGAAAGAAGCCTTGTTTCAACTGTTGCAAGAGTTTTCTCAGGTCTTGGTCAAGGTATAGTTTCAATTCTTGCTCCCGTTATTATGACTGCAGTGAGTGTCACAACTGCTGTGGGTGAAAACGGACAGATGACAAAGGTACACGACGCACGAAGCTATTTCATCTGTGCTCTTGCATGCGCAATTGCCCTTGTTTTCTTCTCAAGTGTCAGCGTTGCCACCACAAAGGAAACTCAGACCACCAAGGCAGGAGAGAAATTCTCCTTCAAGCGTACCTTTGAGATTATCAAGTCAAACGATCAGCTTCTTGTGTTTATGCTCTTTGCTATGATTTCAAACGCCGGCTGGTACCTCACATCAGGCGTTGCAACATATTATTTTGACGTTGTTGTTGGCGACCCCAACAAGCAGGCAACCTTCTCAACAAGCCAGGCTGTAGGCTCAGTTGTGGGTCTTCTTATGCTTCCCGTGCTGACCAAGATTATGTCAAAGCGCAAGGCTTATCAGACATCACTTATTCTTTGCGCTGTGGGTTACACAGGTATGGCTGTAGGTGCATTCACTCAGGCATTCCTTATTATGAACATCTGCTACTGCATCGGTGCTATAGGTATGTCTTCAATGTTTATTGCACAGACTATCTTCCTTGCTGACGTTGTTGACTATGGTGAAGTCAAGATGGGCTTCAGAGCAGAATCTATCACATTTTCAATGAAGGGCTTCCTGCAGAAAATGGCATACACCATTCAGACAATTATTCTCTTTGTTTCTCTCGGTGTTTCAAAATACGACGGCTCACTCCACAATGCTAACCCCGAAAGTGCAAAGCTTGCAATCACAATTATGCTGACGGTTATTCCGCCCGTACTCTTTGCAATTTCTCTTATTATCTTCTCAACAAAGTTCAAGCTCCACGGTGAGTTTATGGAAAATGTAACAAAGATAGTAACTGAAAACAGAGCCAAAAGAGAAGCTGCTGCTAACGAATAAGAGTCCTTCACTGAAAAAATAACATAACAGGGGAGGGTATTACCCTCCCTTTGATTTATTCCAAGGAGATTAATATGACATTCGAAGTTAAAGGAAACCAATTTATCAGAGACGGTGAAGCCGTCAAGCTGATTTCAGGTGCAGTGCATTATTTCAGAAATATGCCTGACACATGGAGAGATATTTTTAAGAAAATGAAGGCGATGGGTCTTAACTGTGTTGAAACCTACTGCGTCTGGAATATGCACGAGAAAAAGCCGGGCGAATATGACTTTAAGGGAAATCTCGATCTTGCATCATTCATAAAAACAGCTCAGGAAGAAGAGCTGATGGTTATTGTGCGCCCCGGCCCTTATATTTGTGCCGAATGGGAATTCGGAGGACTTCCCTGGTGGATACAGACCGATGAAAATATGGAAATCAGATGCAGCAATAAGGCATATATTGAGTGCTTTGACCGTTATCTCGATAAGCTCTTTGAGCAGGTCAGACCTCTTCTCTGCACCAACGGCGGCCCTGTCATTATGATGCAGATTGAAAATGAATACGGTTACTATGGCGATGACAGAGAATATCTCGCTTATCTTCGGGATGCATATATCAAAAGAGGAATTGATGTGCCTTTATTCACCTCAGACGGCACTTCAGAATCAAATCTTCTTGACGGCAGTGTTGAGGGCTGTTTTTCCACTCTGAATTTCGGCAGCAGAGTTGAAGAAAACTTCAGAACCCACGATAAGCTTTATCCTGATGCGCCGAAGATGTGCATGGAAATGTGGAACGGCTGGTTTGATGCCTGGGGCGATGAGAAGCACCACACCACCAGCGCCGAGGATTATGCCAAGGTTGTCGACGATATGCTCGCAAAGGGCAGCCTTAATATGTATATGTTTATCGGCGGCACAAATTTGGGCTTTACAAGCGGTGCAAATCACTATGAAAAATTTGCCCCTGATGTTACCAGCTATGATTATGACGCCATGCTCACAGAATGCGGTGACGTGACAGAAAAATATTATGCTGTACGCGATGTTATAAAAAAGCATATCGGCAAGGAGCTTCCCGCCGTGCCCGAAAACAGAAAAAAGAAGGCTTACGGCAAGGTCAAGCTCACAGAAAGCACCGGCTTTTTTTCACAACTTGAAAATCTTGCTTCACCCGTTCACAGTGATGTGCCAAAACCCATGGAAAGCTACGGCAACGGTTACGGCTATATTGCCTACAGAACAAGGCTCAACCGTAATTATGATGATGTTACCCTTTCGTTCGAAAGCCTCGGTGACAGAGCACAGATATACATAAACAAAGAGCTTGTTGATATACTTTATATAAATGACCGTCTTGAAACAAAGATAAGCGCAAAGTCAGGCGATATCCTCACTGTTCTTTGTGAAAATATGGGCAGAGCCAACTTCGGCTCAAAAATGATGCGCAAAAAAGGTATTGCAGGCAGGTGCCTTATTGACAGCAAAATTCATTTCGGCTGGGATGTATATACACTTGCTATGGATAATCTCGACAGACTCACCTTTGACGGCAGGGTACCTGAAGAAAAAAGTGTCTTTTATAAAGGCAGCTTCAGCATTGACGAGGCTGCAGACACATTCTTGAAATGTGATAATTTCACAAAGGGCTTTGTTACGGTTAACGGCTTCAATATCGGCAGATATTGGGAAATCGGCCCGCAGAAAACTATGTATGTGCCTGCGTCACTGCTTAAAACAGGCGAAAATGAGATTATAATTTTTGAGTCAGACGGAATAAAGGGTGAGGCTGTAATCGAGTTTACCGACACCCCCGAGCTGGGCTGAGAAAGGAATATATTATTATGATTAAGCATATAGTTATGTGGAAGTTCAAGGATTTTGCCGAGGGTGCAACCCGTGAAGAAAACCTTCTCAGGGTTAAAGCTATGCTTGAGGCATTGCCCCAAAAGATTGACTTCATAAGGGAAATGCACGTGGAAATGAACGTCAACCCTAAAGAAGGTATGTATGATGCGGTGCTTATAAGTGCATTTGACACAATTGAAGATGTGAACCGATACAGAGTTCACCCCGAGCACAAAAAGATTTCATCTTTTGTTGCCCTTGTCAGAGAGGGCAGAGCCAGTGTGGATTATGAAATATGACACGGTGTAACATCAGGTGAGCAGCTATTCACTATAGCTGCTTCTTTTTGCTAAAATGTAATATTAAAGTTACAAACTTAATATAGCGTTAACAAAAGTTTCACAATCGTTTAAATTTTTAACAATTGTTGAATTTTAATAAAAACTATCGACTATTTTTTAGGTTTATGATACAATTAACACATTCTGTGTGCTGTTTATAGACAAAATGGCACCAAAGGTAAATTTATTTGAAAAGGAGATATAGTTTTGAAGGCGAGTGAGAGCGTAAAGAACTATGCAGCCTCTGTCAGAATGTATACAAACTATACTGTCAGAGAGATTAAAAAGATATGTAAAGAAATCGGTCCGAGACCTGCCGGAAGCGAAAGCGAAAAAAAGGCTCAGGAATACATAGCAGAACAGATGAGAACATGTGCTGATGAGGTAGCAATTGAGCCCTTCCAGCTGGCCCCTAAAGCATTTATGAAGTTTATCACCATTGCAGGTGTGTTCATGCTTGTGGCTCTTATATTTTCATTTATCAATCTGCCTCAGGTAGCTTTTGCACTGACTCTGATTGCACTTATCTGTGTTATTGCTGAATTCCTGATGTATAAAGAGTTTTATGATTTCCTGTTCCCGAAAAAGACATCACATAACGTAATCGGTGTAAGAAAAGCAACAGGCGAGCTTCAGAAGAGAATTATTTTCAGCGGTCATGTTGACTCATCCTACGAGTGGACCTACACACATTACGGCACAAACATTCTGCTGTTTATCTGCGGCGGCTTTGCAGTAATTTCACTTATTGTTGTATGTGTTCTTACAGCTCTTGATTCATTCAATGCTTATGCTGACGGCTCTCAGGCAGACACTGTTTGTCAGTGGGTTCAGCTTGCCGGTGCTTTAGGCAGCATCTGTGCTTTCGGTTTTGTTAACTTCAGACGCTGTGTTGAAGGTGCAAACGACAATCTCACAGGTACTCTTTCTTCAGTAGCAATTCTCAAGTACCTCAAGGATAACGATATCAGCTTCGAAAACACTGAAGTTATTGCTCTGAGTGCAGGCTCAGAAGAATCAGGTCTTCGCGGTTCAAAGGCATATATGAAGGCTCACAAGGCTGATTTAACCGATGTTCCCACTGTTTTTATCGGTCTTGAAACATTCAGAGATTATGAAGATATTGCTATTTATCAGCGTGATATGACAGGTACTGTCAAGATGGACGCAGGCGTTTGCTCACTGCTTAAGAAGGCAGGCAAGGAAGCCGGTCTTGATCTTCCCTATTCATCAGTTTATGTCGGAGCCTCCGACGGTGCTGCCGTGCAGCAGGCAGGTATTCCTGCAGTTACTCTTGCAGCTATGAATCCCGGTCCGCCGAGATATTACCACACAAGACGTGACACAGCTGACAACATGAATATGAAGACAGTTGAAAAGTGTCTTGAAATCGCTCTCAATGCTCTTTTCATCTATGATGAAGAAGGCTACAAGAAGGAATATAACTGATAATATTAGAACGCAGGTAGGTGCCTGCGTTCTTTGTTTGATCTGTGCCGGAGGGTAGGGGCGGCTCCACTGAAAACGCACCACGATGCGTTTTCGCGGCGACCTGCGGTCGCCTTGCCGGACTCTGTCCGGCTGTGGAGCCGCCCCACCGCAGACTTGCAAAAAAACATAAAATTTCTTATTAAAACCTATTGACAAAACAGAGCCTTTGTGATAATATATCTGCACAACAAAGCAGAGCAGTGTGCGTTCTCACCTTGCGGATAAGGTTCCTGTAAGGTCAATAGACTAACTTTTAGTGTATTGCTGCGTGAACGTAACTCTGCGTTCACGCTTTGATTTTATTGACGGAAAGTCAATCAATATTATGGAGGTGTATGAACATCGCTATCAAAGAAATGCAAATCAATGAAGAAATCCGCGATAAGGAGCTTCGAGTAATCATGGGTGATGGTGAGGTACTCGGAATTATGTCAGCGGAGGAAGCACTGAAAATCGCTGAGGAAAACAACCTCGACCTGGTTAAAATTGCTCCCCAGGCCGTTCCACCCGTATGTAAGATTATGGACTACGGCAAATATCGCTTTGAACAGACAAAGCGCGAAAAGGAAGCAAAGAAAAATCAGCATGTTGTTGAAATCAAAGAAATCCGTCTTTCATTGGGAATTGACACGCATGACTTCGAAACAAAAGCAAACCACGCTAAGCGTTTCCTGACAAGCGGCAACAAGGTTAAGGTTTCAATCCGCTTCAGAGGCCGTGAAATGGCACACACTGAAAACGGTCTTGTTACTATGAAACAGTTTGCCGATGCCTGCAGTGAATTCTGCGTAGTTGAAAAGGCTGCAAAGCTCGAAGGTAAATCAATGATGATGTTCTTGGCACCTAAGCCGAAAAAGTAATAGGGAGGAATAAACAATGCCTAAAATTAAAACACACAGCGGTGCAAAAAAGCGTTTTAAGCTTTCAAAGAATGGTAAGCCCATCCGTTACCATGCAAACAAGTCACACATTCTTACAAAGAAGAACACAAAGCGCAAGAGAGGTCTTCGTCAGACAACTGTTGCCGATAAGACAAACGAGAAGCAGATCAAGCGTCTTATCCCTTACAAATAATATCACCATCTAAATCAATTTAATATAACGGAGGTATTTAATCATGGCTCGTATTAAAGGCGCAATGATGACTCGCAAGAGAAGAAATAAAGTATTAAAGCTCGCTAAGGGCTACTATGGCTCAAAGCACAGCCTCTTCAAGACAGCTAAGCAGGCTGTTATGAAGTCAGGCAACTATGCATACATCGGCAGAAAGCAGAAGAAGAGAGATTTCCGTCGTCTTTGGATCACAAGAATCTCAGCTGCTTGCAAGGCTAACGGCATGAACTACTCAACATTCATGAACGGTCTTAAGAAGGCTGACATCAATCTCAACAGAAAGATGCTCTCAGAAATCGCTATCGCAGACCCCGCAGCATTCACAGCTCTCACAGAGAAGGCAAAGGCTGCTCTTTAATCAGAACATTGCGTCCGAGATTTTTTCTCGGGCGTATTTGTGTTTTTTAAGCTATATAGTACGGGGCGGTTTTTCGCTTTTTTATAGCTGTGTAAGCTGAATTTTTAGTCGTGACCTATGATTAAAATGAACAAATTTTGTCCCCTTTAATGGTAGGTTACAGAAAGGAAAAAACAATGATTTCTATAGATTCCGTCAGTAACGAAAGAATTAAATCTGCAGTTAAAATTGCTTCATCAAATAAGACAAGACGTCAGATAGGCATGTTCTTTTTAGAAGGCCTTCGTCTTTGCCGTGATGCTGCAGTAACAGGATATGAAATTGACAGCTTTTTTGTCAGCAGACGTGCCTATGAGAAGTTCACTGAGGATGCAGATTTTATCGCATCAAAGGCGCACAACAGCTTTATAGTCAGCGATCTTGTTGAAAATAAGCTGGGTGTCACACAGACCTCACAAGGCTTTTATTGCCTTTGCAGAATCAGTGAAGAGGCAACTCTTGAGGATATTGACCTGTCAGGTAAGTATATAGCTCTTGAAAATGTGCAGGACCCTGCTAATTTAGGTGCTGTTGCACGTACTGCGGAGGCTCTTGGTATCAGTGGCATTATAGCCGAAGGGGGATGTGACATCTATTCACCCAAGGCTCAGAGAGCTGCTATGGGTTCACTGCTTCGTCTGCCTGTTATCAGATGCGAAAGCCTTGCAGAAACTCTCGGGTACCTAGGCGAAAACGGTATGAAGCTTTATGCAACCACACCTGATGCATCAGCCGAAAACATAACCGTAAGCGATATGAGCGGCGGTGTTGTTTCAGTTATCGGCAACGAGGCAAACGGTGTCAGTGATGAGGTTTTTTCACTCTGCTGTAAGGTGACAATCCCTATGCAGGGCAGAGCAGAATCCCTTAATGCTTCAATGGCTGCAGCCATAACAATGTGGGAAATGATGCGCTGAGGTGTGATATGGACGAAAGATTATATTGGCTCTGGCTTCAATATGTCCTCAAGCACGGCAGCCCGGTAAGGGCCTTTGCAGACAGATATTTCTCCGCAAAAGAGTTTTATGAGGCAGGAGAGCAGGAATGGCGCGATTTTTTCGGCAACAGACTGAAGGGTGCATATAAACGCGCCCGCGAAAAGTCGCCGGAGGATTTTGCTGAAACTCTTGATTTCTGCTGCAAGCACGGTGTGTATGTAATCACTCCCGACAGTGAAGACTATCCGAAAAATTTGCTGACAACAGATGATTATCCGTTAGTGCTGTTTGTCAGAGGTAACTGCAAATGTCTTAACGAAGCGGCTCCTATTGCCGTTATAGGCAGCAGAACACCGAGTGTTTACGGAGAAAATGCTGCATGGAACATAGTGAAAACACTGACAGAAAATGATGCTGTTATTGTCAGCGGAGGCGCTCTCGGCATCGACAGTGTAGCTCACAAAACTGCTATTTCCAACGGTGGAAAAACAGTTGTTGTTATGGGCTGCGGTCACGGATATAACTATCTGCCCGAAAACAGTGAGCTGAGAAAAAATGCTGCAAATATGGGCGCGGTCATCAGTGAATATGCACCGTTTTCGCCTGTTTCACACGGCACGTTTCCGATGAGAAACCGTATTATTTCCGGCATGGCAAAGGCAGTTGTAATTATCGAAGCCGCCGACAAAAGCGGTACCTTCAGCACGGCAAGACATGCCAAGCGCCAGGGCAGACAACTGTTTGTGCTTCCGGGTGATATCAACAGTGGCAATTTTGCCGGCTCAAATCAGCTTATCACCGAAGGCGCAACTCCTGTTTTTTCAGGTGAGGATGTTCTGATTAACTGTAATTTATTCAGCGGTAAAAAGAAGCCGATAACCCAAAAGACCGGTGAAGTCTTCAAGGATATTGAAATTCGGTCAGAAGAAGGCAAGAAAAGCAGAAGAAAAACAAGCAAAAAGTCAGCAAATACTGCAAGTGAAGAAAAAATTGAGAAAAAAATTGAAATAATTCCAAAAAATCTTCCGGAAGGTATTTCTAAAAATGCTGAGATAGTGTATAATATAATGTCCGACGGTGTGAATGAGCTTGACGAGATAACAAGAAAGTCAGCTCTTGAAATAAGGCACGTACTCGTTTCGCTCACTGAGCTTGAGATGCTGGGCTATGTGACAAACGATGGGCCTAACCGTTACAGCATAATTTAAGTAAACTTAAGAAAAGGTGAAATATATATGGCAAAACTTGTAATTGTGGAGTCACCCTCCAAGGCTAAAACCCTTAAAAACTATCTGGGTGCCTCCTATGTGATAATGGCATCAAAGGGTCATGTCAGAGACCTTCCTGCCGCAAGACTGAGTGTAGATATCAAAAACGATTTCGCACCCAAATACAGTATAGTAAAGGGGAAGGAAAAGCTCGTCAGGGAACTCAAGGATGCTGTGGCAGAAAGTGATGAAGTGTTTCTCGCAACTGACCCTGACCGTGAGGGAGAAGCAATATCATGGCATCTTGCTGAAATCTTAGGTCTTGACCTTGACAGAGTCAACAGAGTAACCTTCAACGAAATCACCAAAACAGGTGTCAGAAACGGTATGGCTGCCCCCAGAAAGGTTGATATTGACCTTGTTAATGCACAGCAGGCAAGACGTATTCTCGACAGACTTGTAGGTTATAAGCTCAGTCCCTTTGTGTCACAGAAAATCAGAAGAGGCCTCTCAGCCGGCAGAGTGCAGAGTGTGGCTGTCAGAATGATTGTTGACAGAGAAAACGAAATCAGAGCCTTCAATCCTGAAGAGTACTGGAGTCTTGAAGCAAAGTTCCAGCTTCCCGACCGCAAGGTTTTCACAGCTGAATTCTATGGCGATGAAACAGGTAAGGTTGAGCTTAAAAGTCAAGAGCAGACCGATGGCTACATCAAACGCCTTGAGGGTGCTTCATACCACATCAGCTCACTCAAAAACGGCACAAGAAAGAAAAATCCTGCGCCTCCGTTTATCACATCAACTCTCCAGCAGGATGCTGCAAGAAAGCTCGGCATGAGACCTGAACGTACTATGAAGGTTGCTCAGGAGCTTTATGAAGGTATCTCAATTCCCGGTTACGGCTCAATCGGTCTTATCACATATATGAGAACCGACTCACTTCGCATCTCCGAGGAAGCAAGAGCAGCAGGTAACGATTTCATCAGAGCAAATTACGGTGAAAAATATCTGCCCGATCAGCCGAGATATTATAAGTCAAGAAGCAACGCTCAGGACGGCCACGAGGCAATCAGACCCTCAGTGCCTTCAATCACCCCTGAAAGCATAAAGGCAAGCCTCACTGCAGAGCAGTTTAAGTTATATTCTCTTATCTGGAAGCGCTTTCTTGCTTCGCTTATGGCTTCATGTGTGCAGAACACAACAAAGCTTGAAATCAGAAGCTGTAATGTGGGTGAAAGTGATGATAAGTACTGCGTTTTCACTGCAAGCGGTTACAGTGTGAAGTTTGATGGTTTCACAGTACTCTATGATCTTGGTGACAACGATGATAAAGCAAAGCTTCCCGATTCACTGACAAAAGACAGCAAATTAAAGCATAAGGATCTTATTAAAAATCAGCATTTTACTCAGCCTCCTGCAAGATATACAGAGGAGTCGCTTATCAAGACTCTTGAAGAAAACGGCGTGGGCAGACCGAGTACCTATGCAACAATTGTTTCAACTATCGTCAAGCGCGAATATGTTGAAAGAAAATCAAAGCAGCTTCATCCCACAGAGCTTGGTGAGGCAATAGTTAACCTTCTTAAAGAAAAATTCAAGAACATCGTCAATGTCAAGTTTACCGCACAGATGGAAAGTGACCTTGACTCCGTTGGTGAGGGACAGCTTGATTACATCAAAATGCTTCACACCTTCTATGACGATTTCGAGGAAAACCTCAAGAAGGTCAAGTCGGAAATGGACGGTGTAAAAATTCAGCTTAAAGAAGACATAACCGACATTCCCTGTGAAAAGTGCGGCAGAATGATGGTGGTGAAGGTGGGCAGATTCGGTAAATTCCTTGCTTGCCCCGGATATCCCGAATGCAAAACAACAAAGCCCTTTGTGCAGGAAACTGATGCAGCCTGCCCCGTATGCGGCGGCAAGGTTATATCAAAGAAGTCAAAGAGAGGTTACACCTTCTTTGGCTGCGACAACTGGCCCGAATGTAACTTTATGACATGGGATAAGCCCACAAATGAGAAGTGTCCCAAGTGTGGCAAGTCACTTTTCAAGGGCAAGGGCTCAGTGCTCAGCTGTCTTGACGAAAGCTGCGGATATAAAGCAACAGCAACAAGAAAAGGCAAAAAGAGCGAATAACAACGCGTTTTTGGTTCTTTTTTCGCGGCAGAAAAAAGAACGACTGTCCGGCGAGGAGAAAAATGTCAGCTATGCTGACTCGATATGTGCTTCGCACTCGATATATTGCCCTCGGGCAATTCGATATGTTGCCGAAGCAACGCGATATGCACCTGACGGTGCGAGATAAAGAGGTGATATGATGAGCGAAAAGGTAATTGTGATAGGCGGCGGCCTTGCAGGCGTTGAAGCAGCATGGCAGCTTGCAAAAGAGAATATTGAGGTTGACCTCTATGAGATGAAGCCTGTGAAGTTTTCACCTGCTCATCATATGGAAACTCTTGCAGAGCTTGTGTGCAGCAACTCTCTCAAGGCAAAGCGCCTTGAATCTGCAGCAGGACTTCTCAAGGCTGAGATGAGAGTTTTCGGCTCGCTTTGCATGGAATGTGCAGACCTTTCTGAGGTGCCTGCAGGTGGTGCTCTTGCTGTTGACAGAGATGTTTTTTCTCGGCTTATAACTGAGAAAATCAATGCAAATCCTCTTATAAATGTCATTCACGAGGAAGTAACGGAAATTCCCGAAGGCAACGTCATTGTTGCTGCAGGACCTCTTGCAAGTGATGCACTCAGTGATAGCATTGCTTCACTTTGCGGTGATGGACTCCACTTTTTTGATGCGGCAGCACCCATTGTGTCAAAAGACAGCATCGATATGGAAAGCGCATTCACCGCATCACGATATGAACGCGGGGGAGAGAGCGACTACATAAACTGTCCTATGAATAAAGAGGAATATGAAAGCTTCTATGAGGCACTGATAAATGCCGAAAGTGCAGACCTTCATTCCTTCGATAAAAGAAAGGATGTTTATGAAGGGTGTATGCCTATTGAGGTTATGGCTTCACGAGGCAAAGACACCATGCGCTTCGGTCCTCTGAAGCCTGTCGGTCTTCGCGACCCGAAAACAGGTCACAGACCCTGGGCAGTGCTTCAGCTGAGAAAAGAAAATGCTATGGGTACTATGTTTAATCTGGTAGGCTTTCAGACAAATCTTAAATTCCCCGAGCAGAAGAGAGTTTTCTCTATGATACCTGCCCTTAAAAATGCGGAGTTCCTCAGATACGGCGTAATGCACAGAAACACCTTTATCGATTCTCCCAGACTGCTTTCAGGCGACTTCAGCTTCAGAGAGAGAAAGAATCTTTTCTTTGCAGGTCAGATAACAGGTGTTGAGGGCTATATGGAATCGGCATCGTCAGGCATTATGGCCGGAATAAATATGGCAAGGTACCTTAAAGGCGAAGAAACCTTAGTGCTTCCCGAAACCTCAATGATAGGTGCTTTGCAGAGATATATAAGCGATGAGAGTGTGAAGAATTTTCAGCCTATGGGTGCTAACTTCGGTGTTTTGCCTGCAATTGAACCGAAAATAAGGGATAAGCAGGAAAGATACGCGGCGCTTTCTGCAAGAGGGCTTGATGATTTGAAACAATATCTTGAAATGAGGATATGAAAATGAATCTGAGTGAATTTGAAAAAGTAATAGGCTATGAATTCAAAAATAAAAGCCTGCTTGAAACTGCACTTACTCACTCCTCCTATGCCAATGAAAAACAGACGGGCAGAGAGTGTAACGAGCGCCTTGAATTTTTAGGTGATTCGGTTTTAGGCGTTATAACGGCAGATTATTTTTATCATAATCTTGCTCATCTGCCTGAGGGTGTGATGACAAAGAAAAGAGCAGCATGCGTTTGTGAAAAATCACTTCACGACTTTGCAAAGGAAATCAACCTTGGCAAATATCTCTTTTTAGGCAGAGGTGAGGATAACACAGGCGGCAGAAAGAGAGCATCAATTCTTGCTGATGCTTTTGAGGCAGTTATCGGAGCAATTTATCTTGACGGCGGCCTTGAAAATGTGAGAAGCTTTGTGCTCGGCTTTATTAAAGAGGCGGCTGCAAGACAGCTCAGCATAAGAGATTACAAAACTGAGCTTCAGGAAATTATACAGAAAAATCCTGCAGAGCATCTGACTTATGTGCTCGTGGGTGAAAGCGGACCTGACCACGATAAGCGCTTTGAGGTTGAGGTTATGCTCAACAGCAATGTTATCGGCTACGGTATGGGCAAGAGCAAGAAGCTCGCTGAGCAGCAGGCAGCAAAGCAGGCACTTGAGCTTATGGGTATAAAAAGTTGAAACATATAAATGTTGCTTTATTCGTACCCCATGCAGGTTGCCCTCACGCATGCAGCTTCTGTAATCAGAAAACAATATCGGGTAAAAGCAGGCCCCTTTGTGCTGAGGAAATAGACGAGGCTGTGAAAACGGCACTTTCCACTGCTGATTGTAATAAAGGTGAAATCGCGTTTTTCGGTGGTAGCTTTACTGCAATTGACAGGGACTATATGGTGAGCCTTCTTGAAAGGGCAAAGCACTATATAGACAAAGGTCTCTTTTCCGGCATCAGAATTTCCACCAGACCCGACTGTATCGACAGAGAAATCCTCACTATTCTCAAAGATTACGACGTTACGGCGATTGAGCTTGGCTGTCAGAGCATGGACGAGCGGGTGCTTCGTCTTAACAAAAGAGGTCACACTGCCGAAGATGTGGCTTGTGCCGCAAGGCTTATAAAGGAATTCGGCTTCGAATTCGGTGTGCAGATGATGACGGGTCTTTTCGGTGACACGCAGGAAAAATGCATCGAAACGGCAAAGAAGCTGATTGCTCTTTCACCCGACACTGCAAGAATTTATCCCACTGTTGTGCTGGAGGGTACTGAACTCGCTGAACTTTACAGACAGGGCAGATATGCTCCCGAGAGTGTTGAGGACGCGTCCTCACTTTGCGCAGAGCTTCTGCTTTTATTCCGCCGGGCAGGTGTGAGAGTTATCCGTCTCGGGCTTCATTCAGGCGGCAACGTTGAAGAGGGCTATGTGGCAGGTGCTTATCATCCCGCATTCAGAGAAATATGCGAAAGCAAAATTTATCTCAAAAATGTGCTTGAAGCGATAGAAAGCGGCAGGGTACAAAAGGGAGAAATTGAAATAACCGTTGGCAGCAGATATGTATCCATGCTGGCGGGGCAGAAAAAATCAAATATAAACTATCTGAAAGATAAAGGCTATATATGCAAAATCCGACAGGATGAAGCGATGGAAAAATACGAAATTATTGTGCGAGGTTAAAAGATATGATATTAACAGCACTGGAAATGCAAGGCTTTAAATCATTCCCTGAAAAAACAGTTCTTACCTTCGGCAAGGGCATAACTGCAGTTGTGGGCCCTAACGGCAGCGGTAAGAGTAATATTTCAGACGCAGTGCGCTGGGTGCTCGGTGAGCAGTCCAGCAAGAGCCTTCGCGGTTCAAAAATGGAAGACGTTATCTTCGACGGCACCAAAATCAGAAAGGCTCACGGCTTTGCTCAGGTAACACTGCGCCTTGATAACAGTGACCGTTCAATTGCCAAAGACACTGACGAGGTAACCGTCACAAGAAGATATTACCGTTCAGGTGAAAGTGAATATAAAATCAACGGCGAAAATGTCAGACTCAGAGATGTTCACGAGCTGTTTATGGATACGGGTCTTGGCAGAGACGGTTACTCAATGGTCAGCCAGGGCAAAATTGCCGATATGGTCAGCGGTAAGGGTAAGGAATGCCGCGAAATGTTTGAAGAGGCCGCAGGCATCTCAGCTTACAGATATAAGAGAAGCGATTCACTTAAAAAGCTCTCACAGGCTGAAGAAAACTTAATCAGACTCCGTGACATTCTCACTGAGCTCGAAAGCAGAATCGGCCCTCTTAAATCCCAGAGTGAAAAGGCTCAGAAATTCCTTGTGCTCAGCGATGAAAAGAAAATTCTTGAAATCGGTCTGTGGCTTTACAGCATAGACAAGCTTAAAGAAGACCTGCGTAAGCAGGAGGATAACATTATTATAGCAAGAAATCACTATGAAAGTGTTGAAGGTGAGCTTCAGGGCATTGAAGAGCTTATTGAAAAGTGTATAGAAGACACACAGAATATCAATATTAAAATTGACGAAATCCGTCAGGGAATATCAGAGCTTGAAGAAAAGGCTGCAATGGCCAACAGCGAAAAAGCTGTTCTCAGAAGCTCAATTGAACATAATAACGACACTATCAGCAGAATTTCACGCGACAGAAATGATTCAGAGCTTGGTCAGCAGCAGCTTCAGAGAGAAATTGAAACCGAAGAAAAGCTTATTGCTCAGATAAAGAAAATCCGTGACGAAAAAAGCGAAGAGCTCAGAGGCATAACCGAAGAACTTGACAAAATGCAGACTGAGGGCTCAGGTCTTGATAAGGAAACAGCAGATATCTCTGTCGGCATTAACATTCTGACAAAAAATCTTGCAGACCGCCGTGTTGAAGCATCAACTGCGCAGTCAGCAATTGCCGAAATCAAGGCAAGAATAGAAACTATTGACCTGCAGATAAACGCACGTCAGGAAAACGTTGATTTAGCAGCTCAGGATAAGACTAATGCAGACTCGGCAATCAGAAAATGTGTTGATGAAATGGCAGGTGTCAGCAACTGCGTAAGAGGCTTATCCATGAAGCTTGAGGGTCTTGAAAAGAAGGCTGATGCTCTTAAAAAAGAGCTTGATGAAAAGAGCTTTGAACAGCAGAGAGTTGCTTCTAAGGTTAATATGCTCACAGAGCTCGAAAAGAACATGGAGGGCTATTCCGGAGCAGTTAAGAAGGTTATAAAAGAGAGCGAAAAGGGTTCACTCAGAGGCATTCACGGAACAGTGTCACAGCTTATTTCTGTTAAGAGTGAATATGCGGTTGCTATCGAAACCGCCCTTGGCAATGCGGTGCAGAATATCGTGACCGACACTCAGCAGGATGCTAAAACTGCAGTTAATTATCTTAAGAGTACCTCGGCAGGCCGAGCAACCTTCCTTCCTATAGATGCCGTCAGAGGCAGAGATCTTGACGAAGACGGTCTTGAGGATTGTTTGGGCTATGTTGACAAGGCGGTCAATCTTCTTGAATATGACAGCATCTACAGTGAGATTATAGCTTCACTGCTGGGAAAAACCGTTGTGGCTGAAGACCTTACCTGTGCTATTGAAATTGCAAAAAAATATGCTCAGAGATTTAAGATTGTTACTCTCGACGGTCAGGTTGTCAATGCAGGCGGCTCAATTACAGGCGGCTCCGCTGCTCAGAATGCAGGTATCCTTTCACGAAGCACTGAAATTGAAAAGCTTAAGGAAAAGGATGAGAAACTCCTGAAGGAAATTGCTGAAAAATCAGAGAAGTATTCTGAAATATCAGCAGAAATTGAAAAGCTGCGCGGTGACTACGAAAGCGAAAAGAAGCACCTTGCAGACCTTAATGAAGAAAAAATCCGTCTTGACGGTCAGAAAAATCTTGTTTATGAGCAGTATTATTCAGCACTGTCCCTTCTTGATGAGTTAAAGGGCGAAAAGGACAGCGCCGATGAGAGAATTTTCTCAATGCAGAGAACCTTCGAAATTGCGGTTGAAGAGGCGGACAAGCTCAAAAAAGAAATAGAAGCTCAGGAAAAACGCCTTGAAGAGCTCGGTGAAAAACGTAATGAGATAGCAGAAAAAAGAGAAGAAATGACATCTCTTATTTCCAAGCTGAACCTTGATATTCACGGTGCTGATAAGGATATGCAGGCAAGAACTCAGGCTCTGGGTCTTCTCAAGGCACGTCTTGTCAGCCACGAGGATAAAGACAAGGAGCTCGTTGACGAAATCGAAAAGATTAAAAATCGCAACAAGGAAATTGAGGCTGAGATAAAAGACCTTGAAAACCTTGCTCTTTCATTTGATGAAAAGAACAAGCAGGCTAAGGATGAAATCGTGGCACTGCAGAAGAAGAGAAGCGAAACTGAAGAAAAGAGCGCAACACTGCGTGTTCAGGAAAGAAACAAGTCTTCAGAGCGTGAAAAAATCAGCGGTGATCTTGCTCGCCTTGAAGAAAGAAAGCAGACCATGAGCGAAGAGTACGAGAGTACACAAAACAAGCTCTATGAGGAATATCAGCTCACAAAACGTGAAGCAGAGGCTATGGGCACCAAGTGTGAGGACCCTGCCGCATCAAAAAGAAGGCTTCACGAAATCAAAGGCAGCATAAGACATTTAGGCTCTGTTAACGTGGGCGCAATTGAGGAATATAAGGAAGTCAGCGAAAGATATGAATTTATGTCCTCGCAGGTTGCCGATGTTGAAAAGAGCAAGAAGGAGCTTATCAGACTCATTGAAGAGCTCACTGATAAAATGTCACATCAGTTCCGTGAGCAGTTTGCCAAAATTAACGCAAACTTCGGTGAAACCTTCCGTGAGCTTTTTGGCGGCGGACATGCAGAGCTTTCACTTGAAGATCCCACCGATGTGCTTGAAAGTAACATCGATATCAAACTTCAGCCTCCCGGAAAGAATGTCAAGAGACTTGACTCACTGTCAGGCGGTGAAAAGGGACTTTCGGCTATTGCACTTCTCTTTGCAATTATGAAGGTTAACCCTGCACCCTTCTGCATTTTCGACGAGGTTGAGGCTGCCCTCGACGATGTTAACGTTACAAGATATGCTCAGTATGTAAGAAGAATGACAGGCAACACCCAGTTTATTCTTATCACACACAGACGCGGTACCATGGAAGAAGCAGATGTGCTTTACGGCATCACAATGCAGGAACAGGGCGTATCAAAGCTGCTTGAACTCAAAACAGCAGAGCTTGCTAAGAAGCTCGGCATTACTCAATAAAGGAGGAAGAAACCTATGGGTATCTTTTCAAAATTCGGGTTTGGTCTGAAGAAAACCCGTGAAGGCATGACAGGCCGCATTGAAGATGTGCTTGGTGCCTACGAAGAAATTACAGACGACTTTTTCGATGACCTTGAAGAGGCTCTCATTATGGGCGATATCGGCATGAAAACTGCAACTGATATTGTTTCGGAGCTTCGCAAGCGTGTTAATAAAAATGAGGTGCGCAACCCCAAGCATGCAAAAATGATAATCTCAGATATTATTGCCGAAATGATTGACGGCGGCGAGGATATGGGTCTTATCACAATTCCCTCAATTATTCTTGTTATCGGTGTTAACGGTGTGGGCAAAACCACAACCATCGGCAAGCTTGCCGCTATGTATAAAAAAGAGGGCAAAAAGGTTATCCTCGGTGCAGCTGACACATTCCGTGCTGCCGCTATTGAGCAGCTTGAGGTGTGGGCTGAGCGTGCAGGTGTTGACATAGTCAAGCATAAAGAGGGTGCGGACCCTGCCGCTGTGGTATACGATACAATCAGTGCAGGTCTTTCACGTGACTGTGATATCATTATCTGTGACACTGCAGGCAGACTTCATAACAAAAAGAATCTTATGGATGAGCTTGCAAAAATTTACAGAGTTGTTGAAAAAGAGCTTCCCTATGCTGACCGTGAAATTCTGCTTGTGCTCGATGCAACAACAGGCCAGAACGCAGTTAATCAGGCTAAGGAATTTATGAATGTTGCCGAGCTTACAGGTATCGCTCTGACAAAGCTTGACGGCACTGCAAGAGGCGGTGTTGTGCTCACAATCAAAAATGAGCTCAAGCTCCCCGTTAAGTTTATCGGTGTAGGTGAGCAGATTGATGACCTTCAGCCCTTCAAGCCCAAAGTTTTTGCAAAGGCTCTCTTTGAAGACACCTCAGTTACCTTCGCAGACGAGGACTAAGAGATGAAAATAATTATTGCAACACATAATAAGCATAAGCTTCAGGAAATGAGCCGTATTCTTTCACCTATGGGCTATGAGGTTGTGACCGACACAGACTTAGGCATTGAGCTTACAGATGCTGAAGAAAACGGCGAAACCTTCCTTGACAATGCGCGAATTAAAGCAGAAAGCGGCTGCAAGGAAAGCGGACTTCCCTGCATAGCCGATGACAGCGGCCTTTGTGTAGATGCCCTTGACGGTGCTCCCGGAGTCTTCTCAGCAAGATACAGCGGTGTGCACGGTGACGATGAGGGCAACAACCGCAAGCTTTTAGCGGAGCTTGAAGGTATACCCACAGAAAAAAGAACTGCACACTTTGCCTGTGCTATCTGCGTCAGCTTCCCTGACGGCAGTGAAATAACAGCTACGGGCAAATGTGAAGGCTATATCGGCTATGAAAAAAAAGGCTCAAACGGCTTCGGCTATGATCCCTTATTTATGGTCGGTGACAGAAGCCTTGCCGAAATGACTGCTGAAGAAAAGGATGCAATCAGCCACAGAGGCAACGCGCTCAAGGAATTACAGAAGATATTACCCACGATATAAGGAGACAGACAATGACAGGTAAAGAAAGAGCAGCTTTCAGAGCTCAGGCAAATCATCTCGAGCCCCTTTTTCAGGTTGGCAAGGGCGGTATGTCTGATGCTCTTATAAAGCAGACAGACGACGCTCTCAGAGCAAGAGAGCTTATAAAGGTTAAGGTTCTTCTTGAATCTTCACCCATTACTCCCAGAGAAACAGCCGACGAGCTTGCAAAGGCAACAGGCGCTGAGGTTATTCAGGTTATCGGCGGTGTTATAGTGCTCTACAGAGAAAGCCCCGAGCTTAAAGAAAAGACTCTGCAGAAAGAAAAGAATAAGAAAATGGCAGCAAAAAAGGCAAAGGAAAAGCTTTATGCTGCAAAAAAAGAAGGTAAGAAGGTTTATTTCAGAAGCCAGACAAAGGGTAAAAAATAATGCGTATTGGTATTTACGGCGGAGCCTTTAACCCTGTGCATAAGGGTCATATAAAGCTTGCCGATGAGGTGAAAGCTAAAGCGCACCTTGATAAAATAATTATTATGCCCTCAGGCATTTCTCCTCACAAATCAAGTGGGGGACTCATAGACAGCACTCACAGAGTGAAAATGTGTGAGCTTGCGTTTCAGGGCGAGGATTATATTATAAGTGACCTTGAAATCAGACGCGAGGGCAAGAGCTATACTGTTAACACAGTGAGGCTGCTCAGGAAAGTATATCCCGAAGCCGAACTCTTTCTCATTATGGGCTCAGATATGCTTTTGTCTTTTCATAAGTGGTATTTATATGAGGAAATCCTCTCTTATGTCACTATCTGTGCCACCACAAGGCAGGGAGATATCAGTATAGATGAGCTGAAAAAATACTCTCAGGAAGTGCTGAAAAAGGACACTCTCATCATCGACTTTGAGCCTTTTGAATGCAGCTCAACCAAAGTGAGGAACGCTCTTCTTATGGGTGAGGATGCTACCTCTCTCGTTGGTGAAAAGGTAATGACTTATATAAAGGAAAATTCACTTTATACCGACAGATACACACCCATTAGACAGCTTCTTTGCAGCAAGCTTGACGATTATCGCCTGACACATTCGCTGAATGTTGCCGACAGCGCAAGACAGCTGGCAAAGCTTTACGGAGCTGACGAAGAAAAGGCATATTTTGCCGGTCTTGTTCACGACATAATGAAAAATGCCGAAAAGAAAGAGCAGCTCTCTGTCATAGAAAAGGGTGGTATAAATCTCACAGCTGCAGAGAAACATAATCCTAAGCTGTGGCATTCAATAGCAGGGGAGTGTTATCTCAGAACTGAAATGGGCATAACAGACCCGGAAATCCTCGGCAGTGTACGCTATCACACAACAGGCAAGGCAGGAATGAGCCTTATGGAAAAGATTATCTATGTTGCCGATTATATTTCAGCCGAGAGAAATTATCCCGATGTGGATATTATGAGGGACCTTGCCATAAACCATTCACTTGAGGAGGCTTCACTTTATTCCCTTCAATACACTTTTATGAAGCTGACTCCCGAAAAAGGCATAATACACACTGACAGTGTTGATTTTTATAACGAACTTATCATAAATGAAAGGAGTGAGGTTAAATGACTGAACTCGAACTTGCAAGAGAAATTGTTAAGGTACTCGATAACAAAAAGGGTATGGATATAAAGCTTATTGAAATCACCGAGCACTCAATAGTTGCTGACTATTTTGTTATTGTTACGGGTACTTCCAATACCCACGTCAAGGCACTTGCCGATGAAGTGGAATATGAGCTCTCACAGCAGGGTGTGGCTCCTCATCACATTGAGGGCAGAGCAACAGGCTGGATATTGCTTGATTTCAGCAGTGTGCTCGTTCACGTGTTCACAGGTGAAAGCCGTGAATATTATAATCTTGAAAGACTCTGGCAGGATGCAAAAACTATTGACATCTCTGACATTATAGAGTAATATTAACTATTGGAAATAATTAAACGGAGTGATAAATTTGAATTACGATTTTAAAATTGCCGAGAAAAAATGGCAGGATAAATGGGAAGAAGCAGGCGCTTTCCATGCTCAGGACGGCTCTGATAAAAAGAAGTTCTATGCTCTTGTAGAGTTCCCTTATCCCAGCGGTGCAGGTATGCACGTAGGTCACATCAAGGCTTATTCAGGTCTTGAGGTTGTGTCAAGAAAAAGAAGAATGGAAGGCTATAACGTGCTTTTCCCCATCGGCTTTGACGCATACGGTCTGCCCACAGAAAACTACGCTATCAAAACAGGCATCCATCCCCGTCAGGTAACTGACAACAATATTGCCAAGTTCACCTCACAGCTCAAGAGAGTCGGCTTCTCCTTTGACTGGAACAGAGTAGTTGACACCACAGAAGAGGGCTACTACAAGTGGACACAGTGGATTTTCCTGAAGATGTTTGAAAACGGTCTTGCTTTCAGAGATAAGACTCTTGTTAACTATTGCCCCTCATGCAAGGTTGTTCTTTCAAACGAAGACTCACAGGGCGGCAAGTGCGACATCTGCCACAGTGACATCGTTCAGAAGTCAAAGGATGTATGGTATCTTCGCATCACAGAATATGCAGATAAGCTCCTTGAGGGCCTTAAGGACGTTGACTATCTTCCCAATGTCAAGCTTCAGCAGGAAAACTGGATCGGCAAGTCAACAGGTGCATTTGTTAACTTCACTGTTAAGGATACAGAGGAAACTCTTCGCATCTATACAACACGTCCCGACACTCTTTTCGGTGTAACCTTTATGGTTATGGCTCCCGAGCATCCTATGCTTGATAAATATCAGGCTATGATAAAGAATTTCGGTGAGGTTGAAGCTTACAGAGCAGAATGCGCCAAGAAAACAGAATTCGAGCGTACCCAGCTTGTAAAGGACAAGACCGGTGTTAAGCTTGACGGCTTTGTTGCTATCAATCCCGTCAACGGCAAAGAAATCCCCATCTTCATTTCAGACTATGTTATGATGGGCTACGGCACAGGTGCAATTATGGCTGTGCCTGCACATGACCAGAGAGACTATGACTTCGCTAAGAAGTTCGGTATTGACATTATCGAGGTTATCAAGGGCGGCGACATCAGCGTTGAAGCTTACACAGGCGACGGCGAAATGGTTAACTCAGATTACCTCAACGGTTATACAGATAAGAAGTCATCAATTGCCCGCGTACTCGAAGAGCTTGAAAAGCAGGGCATCGGTGAAAAGGGTGTTCAGTATAAAATGAAAGACTGGGCATTCAACCGTCAGCGCTATTGGGGCGAGCCTATCCCCATCGTTCACTGCGATAAGTGCGGTATGGTTGCTGTTCCCTACAGTGAGCTTCCCTTAAAGCTTCCTAAGGTTGAAAACTTCGAACCCGGTCAGGACGGCGAAAGCCCCCTTGCAAAGATTGATTCTTTTGTCAACTGCACATGTCCCAAGTGTGGCGGCGCAGCTAAGAGAGAAACTGACACAATGCCTCAGTGGGCAGGCTCATCATGGTACTTCCTCAGATACATAGATCCCCACAACGACGAATGCTTTGCAGATATGGAAAAGCTTAAGTACTGGGGTATGGTTGACTGGTACAACGGCGGTATGGAGCACGTAACACGTCACCTTATCTATTCGCGTTTCTGGCATAAATTCCTTTATGACATCGGTGCAGTACCCACTGCAGAGCCTTATGCAAAGAGAACGGCTCAGGGTCTTATTCTTGGCCCCGACGGTGTCAAGATGTCAAAATCAAGAGGCAACGTTATCGACCCCAACGATGTTGTTGATGCTTTCGGCGCAGACGTTCTTCGTACCTATGTTCTGTTTATGGGTGACTATGAAAAGGCAGCACCCTGGTCAGAAGACAGCGTGAAGGGCTGTAAGAGATTCATCGACAGAGTTTGGAATCTTCAGACAATTCTCACCGACGGTGAAGAATATTCAAAGAAACTTGAAGCTCCCTTCAACAGAACTATCAAGAAGGTTTCAAGCGATATTGAAAGCCTTAAGTATAACACTGCAATTGCAGCTCTTATGACACTTCTCAATGAGATTTATGATGCAGGCGCAGTAACAAAGAAGGAACTCAGAACCTTCGTTACACTGCTTAATCCCTTTGCTCCTCACGTAACAGAAGAAATCAACGAGGCTCTCGGTGGCACAATGCTTGCCACAGGTCAGTGGCCTACCTATGATGAAGCAAAATGCGTTGATGCTGAGGTTGAAATCGTAGCTCAGGTTAACGGTAAGGTAAGAGCAAAGCTCAGTGTAGCTGCTGATATTGAAGCTGCTGACGCTATTGCTTTGGCTAAGGCTAATGACAGAGTAGCTGAAGAAATTGCAGGCAAAACTGTTGTTAAAGAGCTCTATGTTAAGGGCAG
Source organism: Acutalibacteraceae bacterium (assembly GCA_045592465.1). Lineage (GTDB taxonomy): Bacteria > Bacillota > Clostridia > Oscillospirales > Acutalibacteraceae > UBA6857. The sequence goes on from JAZNUW010000024.1 coordinate 48,577, forward strand.
ACTCGTAAATATCGTAGTAAAATAATAAATTTTTAGGGAAATATGTCATTATTGTTATATAAATTCTCTTGACAACAGAGAAACTATATTGTATAATAGTTGGCGTATCCTTAATGGAAATAAGCCCCTGCTACAGGTAAGGGAGGGAAATATAAATGAGTCAGGTAAAAGTTAAAGAGAACGAGTCACTCGACAGCGCTCTCAGACGTTTTAAGAGACAGACTTCACGTGATGGCATCATCCAGGAGGTTCGTAAAAGAGAACATTACGAAAAGCCTTCAGTTGCAAGAAAAAAGAAGTCTGAGGCTGCTCGTAAGCGCAAATTTAAGTAATTAACGAAAATCACCCTTTGAGCCAAGGCTTCATTGGGTGATTTTATCTTTTGTGCATATACTAATCCCGAAAGGTTGATATATATGATTAATAAGCTCAAGGCTTATCTTAAAGAAAAGAATTCAGCGGCGCTCATTATGAGCGAAGAGAATATCTGCTATTTCACATCCTTCCATTCATCAAACGGCTATCTTGTAGTAACAGGGGATAAGGCTGTTTTTTTAACAGACTCACGTTATATTGAAGCGGCAGGCAATAAAATCAGAACCTGCGACGAAATAGTTGAAACAAAGGGTATGGCAAAGAGCCTTGTGCCCGCAATAAATGCCCTCGGTGTTAAAACACTTATGCTTGAAAGCGACAGAATTAATGTTTCAAGATATAACGAAATCAGAAAGCTTTTTGACGGCACGGAGATAATCTGTGACGGTGAGCTTGACAAAGAAATAAACAAAATCAGAATGACTAAAAATGCCGACGAGGTGGCAAAAATCATCAAGGCTCAGCGCATAGCAGAAAAGGCATTTGAGCATATTCTGGGCTTTATTTCTGTGGGCAAAACCGAAAGAGAAATCGCTCTGGAGCTTGATTATTTTATGCTCAGAGACGGTGCAGATGCCCTTTCTTTTGAAACAATAGCTGTCAGCGGCAAAAACAGCTCTCTTCCTCACGGTGTGCCCTCGGATAAAAAAATCGAAAAGGGCGACTTCATCACAATGGATTTCGGCGCAGTGACTGATTTTTATCACAGTGATATGACCCGTACCGTTGCAGTGAGTGAGGTTTCATCAAAGCAGGTTGAGGTTTATGAAACTGTTTTAGAAGCACAGCTCAAGGGTCTTGCTGCAGTTAAAGCAGGTGTACCCTGCCGAGATGTTGATGCAGTGTCAAGAAAGATAATTTCAGATAAAGGCTACGGAGCCTTTTTCGGTCACGGACTCGGTCACGGTGTAGGTGTAGAGATTCACGAAAGCCCCTCACTTAACCCTTCAAGTGAAGCTATACTTGAAGAGGGTCATATTGTTACTGTTGAGCCGGGTATATATCTTCCCGGTGAGTTTGGTGTGAGAATTGAAGACATGGCTCTCGTCACTGCAGACGGTTATGAAAATCTCACTGCTTGCGACAAAAAGCTGATAGTATTATAACAACATCGCGTTTTTGATTCTTTTTGGGCGATAGCAAAAAGAATGCCCCGCGGCGAGCGAGGCAAAATATGAAATAGGAACAATGTGCTATGTATGAAAACGAGATAAAAAAAGAAGTGGCTCTGCTTGTCAGCGTTGACACAGGCGAATTTGATGCCGAGGTGTCAATTGACGAGCTTGAAGAGCTTGCATATACAGCAGGTGCTGAGGTTATCGGCAAGGTTATACAGAGAAAGGAAGCACCCGAAAAGGCTACCTTTGTGGGCATCGGCAAGCTTGCGGAGATAATTGCATTTATAGCTGAAAATCCTGTTGACCTGCTCATATTTGACAGTGAGCTTTCACCCTCTCAGCAAAGAAACCTGGAAAAGCTCACCAAGGTACGCGTTATAGACAGAACGATGCTCATTCTTGATATATTTGCCGCCAGAGCAAGAACAAGTGAGGGTAAGCTTCAGGTTGAGCTTGCCCAGCTTAAATATTCACTTCCCAGGCTTGCAGGCCAGGGCACTGCACTTTCACGTCTTGGCGGCGGTATCGGCACAAGAGGTCCCGGTGAAACAAAGCTTGAAAGCGATAAAAGACATATAAGACGCAGAATCGATAAGCTTCAGGAAGAGCTGAAAGCCCTTGAAAAGCGCAGAAATCAGATGCGAAGAAGACGCGAAAAAGACGGAGTGCAGACAGTTGCAATTGTAGGCTACACCAATGCAGGCAAGTCAACTCTTATGAATGCACTCACTCAGGCAGGCGTATTGGCAGAAAACAAGCTTTTTGCAACTCTTGACCCTACCTCAAGAGCGCTTATTCTTCCCGATGGCAGACAGGTTATGTTAGTTGATACCGTCGGTCTTATAAGAAGACTTCCCCATAAGCTTGTTGAGGCCTTCAAATCAACTCTCGAGGAAGCAGCAGAGGCCACGGTTATACTCAATGTCTGTGACGCCAGTGACGAGCATTCAGCTGAGCATCTGGAAGTGACAAGAGAGCTGCTTGACGAGCTCGGATGTGCAGGCAAGCCCATAATTAGTGTTATGAATAAGTGTGACCTTGTGGGTGACATTTATTCAATGCCTACCTTCGGCAAAACTGTTATGATCTCAGCTCTTAAGGAAAGAGGCTTCGAGGAGCTTCTTGACGCGATTCTCAGAGAGCTTCCTCCTACAAGA
>JAZNUW010000025.1:0-9912 GCA_045592465.1 Acutalibacteraceae bacterium
AGGTGACACGTCTTTTCTGCCATGATTATAAAGCTTTCTGTTATCCAGTGCCCACTGTCTGGGTGTGAATTCACCTGCACCTACATCGCCCACTGCACTTGCAATTTCAAAGACAGTTGCATCAAGTGTGTCAAGCTGACTCAAGAGCTCTGCCTCAAGGAACATAGGTCTGACGGCTGCACCGAAATCGGGCTCACCGTGGTGTGAAATAACCATATGCTGAAGCAGCATCGCGGTATTTTCACTGATGCCCAGCTCCTTTGCCTTCACTTCAATTTTAACTGCACCCATAACAAGGTGTCCTATAAGCTCACCCTTGACGGAATAGCCTGAGGCAAGGCCTGCGGTGCTTATTTCAAACTCATCTATTTTGCAAAGGTCGTGAACAATAATTCCGCACATAAGCAGATCTCTGTCAACAGAAGGATAAAGTCTGCACACATTTTCGGCGAGTCTTATAATTGACAGTGTGTGATAGAGAAGTCCGCCTCTCATTGCGTGGTGCAGTTTAAAAGCTGCAGGCCAGAAAAGAAGCTCTTTTTCTCTGTCTTTCACAAGAGCATATGTAAGCTGCTTTAACTCTTCATCTCTGACAGAAGCAATTATATTCATCACCTGACCGAGCATCATTTCACCACTATATTCTGCTGTGGGAACAAAGTCTGCAACACTCACGCCGTCATTTTCGTTGACAGGTCTTATCTTTTCAACCCTGAGCTGATCACTGCCTGCAAACTGTGTGATGCTGCCTCTGATTTTAACCATATCTCCCGGAGCATATTCACCGTGAACGAGCTCACTGTAATCCCAGAGCTTGCCGTTGATTTCACCCTGCTGATTGCATAAAACCATATCAAGGTAGGCTGCACCCTTCACATTGACCTTTTTGTCGGCTGTTTTCACAAGCCAGAAGCCGTCTGTTGTGTTTGCCATATATAACATCTCCTTTTAAATGTGAAATTCAAAATGCAAAATTGCGGGGGCAAAGCTCCGGATTATATCCGTTGCTGCTTTGTCTGAAACGAAGTGTGAGCCCGCCGGGAAAGTCAGCGGTGAGGCGGCTCCATAACCGGACTGCGTCCGGTTTGGCTGCCGCAGGCAGCCATAAATCGCCGCAGGCGATTTAATGGAGCCGCTGCAAACCTGCCGTCTGCACTGATTAATTATATGCTCTTTGCAACGCCTTTCCGTGGCCGCCATTTTGCATTTTACATTTATCTGAACCCCTCTCCCATAATCTCCCTTGCATCACACACAATAGTGAATGCGGCAGGGTCCCTGAGAGAAATAAGGTGCAATATATTTCTTATCTGTGTTTTTCTTGCTGCGCACAGCACAAGATTTTTATCCTGTCCAGTATAGCCGCCCCTGACCGGCAGCACCGTTGCACCCCTGCCTATTTCAAGAAGGATGGCAGAGAGAATTTCCTGAGCTTTGCCGGTAACAATCATCACCAGCTTGGAATGGTCACTGCCGCAGATAACCGTATCAATAACTCTTGAGGATAAAAATATAACTATAATCGCATACATTATGCTTTCGATTTCACCGTAAGCAAAAAAGCTCAGAACAACAACGGCAAAATCGATGAAAAGAATAATCCTGCCCATTGACAGCTGCGGGAATTTTTTTCTTGCCAGCATGGCAATTATGTCCGTACCGCCTGTGGTTGCACCTGTTATAAAAACAAGAGCCAGGCCCACACCTGAAAGCACACCGCAGAAGATGCACCCCAAAAGCTTATCTCCCGTGTAAGGCTCAATGAAGAGTGAGCCTATATCTATCAGCAGTGTGAACACTGACGTGGCACAAACAGTTCTTATAATAAAGCTGCCTCTGAGCTTTTTCCAGCCCAGAATAAACAATGGGATATTCATTATGAATATTGCAGTGCCTATAGGCACATAGGGCAAAAGCTTGTTTATCACTGTGGCTATACCTGTCAGCCCACCCTGAACAATTCCGTTGGGTGCTGAAAACATATTGACACTGATGCTGAAAACACCGCTACCGAGCACCCACAGGAAAACGTCGCGCAATATTCTTCTTATTTTCAATCACATAACCACCCGTCAGGCAATATCGCCAACGAGCGACATTGCAGTGAAATATCTGCTTCGCAGATGTGATTTCCACCTTATGGCGAGTGATATCTGCCTTGGGCAAAGCGATGTGGGTCTGCGACGCTATTTTACTGTTTTATACTTGATTATCCTTGATTAATAACGTCTCCCGAAGTCAGGTATTATTCGGCAGCTATCACACCAAACAGCTCACGCAGACGGTCAATTTCGCCCGAAAGATATAAATATCCGAAAAGGGCTTCAAGTCCCGTTGCGTAGTGATAGTCACCTTCGCTTGCATTTTTTGCTTTGTGGTTAGTATGGGCATTTCTGCCTCGTTTAAATACACCCAGCTCCTCTTCTGTGAGCAGTGGCATAATTTTCTGTGCGGCCTCGCACTGTGCCTGAGCCCTGACCATTTTTGTGGCTTCCTTATGGAGCTTGTTTACGGGTCTGTTAGCCTGGCAGACCAAGGCTTCTCTGACAAACATATCAAAAACCGTGTCGCCTATAAAGGCAAGGTTCAGGGGACTCAGAAGCTTTGGGTTACATTCCTTGTTTATAAATCTTTCCATATATGTTCCTTTTCATGAAGCGTAGCTTCATTTAATGACCGCAGGTCAATTCATTTCGTCCTCGCCGGACAGACGTTACTTTTCCTTGTGCGGAAAAGCAACCAAAACGCGCTGATCATTTATTAGTTTACAAATTCAAATTCAAAATCGTAAATGCTGACTATATCTCCTTCCTGAATGCCTTTTTCTCTGAGAGCATCGATAATGCCGCTGGAAATAAGCACTCTCTGGAAATATTGCAGTGACTCATAGTCGTTAAGATCTGTGCGGCAGATAATCTTGATAAGCCAGGGAGCCTCAACGATATATACATCATCTTCAACTGTGATTTCAAAGCCTGTGTTCTGCTTGGCAAGGAGTGTTTCAAGAGGAATTTCCTCACTCTCATATCTGCGCACAGGCGGCAGGGTACTGAGCATAGCAGCCACAGCATCAATAACTTCCTTGGTGCCCTCAACTATGGGAGCGCACATCTCGAAATATTTATAGCCCTGCTCTTCAATATAAGCTCTGAAGCGCTCGCGCTGCTCGTCGGTTGCAAGGTCAATTTTGTTTGCAACAACTATCTGAGGTCTTTCGGCAAGCTCAGGGTTGAAGCGCTCAAGCTCAAGGTTGATTTTCTCGAAATCCTCTATGGGATCTCTGCCCTCACTGCCTGCAACGTCAACAATGTGTACCAGCATTCTGCAGCGGTCAACGTGACGAAGGAAAGCATGACCGAGGCCTACGCCCTCACTTGCGCCCTCAATAAGACCGGGAATATCGGCGATAACAAAGGATGTGCCTTCACCCATGGACACAACACCCAGAACGGGAGTGATAGTTGTGAAATGATAGTCAGCAATAATGGGCTTTGCCTGGCTGACAACGGAAATAAAGCTTGACTTACCTACATTCGGGAAGCCTAAAAGGCCCACATCAGCCAGAAGCTTTAATTCGAGCACTACCTCCCACTCTTCACCGGGGGTACCGCTTTTGGCAAATCGGGGAGTCTGTCTTGGGGGAGTGGCAAAGTGGCTGTTGCCCCAGCCGCCTCTGCCGCCTTTTGCTGCAATATAGCTGTCATCGTCTGACATATCAGCCATAAGGGTGCCGCTTTCTTTTTCCTTTATAATAGTGCCTCTTGGCACACGGATAATAAGGTCTTCACCCTTCTTGCCGTTTCGTCTGCCGCCTGAGCCGTCCATGCCGTTTGGCGCCTTATATTTTCTTTTATATTTAAAGTCTGCAAGAGTTGACAGGTTGTCGTCAACCACAAACACAATGTCGCCGCCCTTGCCGCCGTCACCGCCGTCGGGACCGCCTGAAGCAACATATTTTTCACGGTGAAAAGCAACTGCACCGTTGCCGCCGTCACCTGCTTTGATTTTAATCACGGCTTTATCTATAAACATAGTGTCTACCTCCTAATCACACATAGTTTGGCATAATCAATTCATTATACTATATAAGATAAAAAAAATCAAATATATTTTGTACGCGTCGGGGCAAAACAAAAAGGCGAGCCGAAGCCCGCCGGATGAGTTTATTTGATTTTCACACTTTTTGCACTGCTGAAAGAGCCGTATATTGTTTTGCCGTCAGCCTTTTTATAGGCTCTGACTTTGAAATAATAGGTTTTGCCGCTTGTGAGTGATGAAGCTGTTGCTTTGACGGTGTTGCCTGAATAAGTCTTATATTTTTTATATGTGCCGTCTTTGCTGTCTTTATAATAGACCTGAAAGCCTGTTTCTCCGCTGACATTAGTCCAGCTTAAGGTTGCTTTGCCCTTTGAGGCAGATTTAACGGTAAGGGTAGATTTTGCAGGCTTGGTAGCTGTTGTGAGCACCTCTGACATATCACCCCATATTGTGCCATCATCTTTTGTGTAGGCTTTGACCGCGTAATAATATTTTGTGCCGCTGTTTAAGTTTTTAACGGTGTAGGTTGTATCTTTTATACTTGCTATTTTGGTGTATTTCTTTGTGGTAGGATTATAGGAATAAACTCTGTAGCCTGTTGCTCCAACTGCCTTTTCCCATGAGAGGGTTATGCTGTTTTCTGTTTGTGTTGCTGTTGGCTTGGGTGAAGCGGGAGCGATGGCAAAGTCTAAAAACACACTCGGAGCAAAATAATATGCACCCTTAAAGTCGACCTCAATTTTATATTTACCCGGCTCAATCATATTTTCAGGATATTTTACAATATAATCCTGTGCCAACCAATCACCTAAGTAGTCGCCAACTATTTTTAAGTCAAGATAGTTGTCACCGTATCTTTCATCAGATATAATATTTCCGAGTCTGTCTCTTACTATTACCTCAGGATTTAGGTTTTCTCCCGTATACCCCATCTTATATTGTGCGAGGGTGACACTTCCAAGAGCATTTCTGTATAAATAAATTCCTCCATAACCGTACTCACAATTGACACATTCACACTCAAAAGCTTCGTCATGATAAAAATCGGCCGAGGATTCAGCCCTCTCATAATTCATTGTATAAACGTGATCTAAGTTGGACACAACTACGTCATGACCTTCGGTCCATGTTTTGCAATCCTGACAATAAACTCCTGCTCTGTAACCGTTTTCACCGCATGAGGCAGGTATGCCATAATCTTTTTCTGTTTTATGGCTGCTGAAATGAACCTTCATAACCCCTGAAGGATCATAAATATCCTTTTCTATCTGCTCCCACTGCTCCGGTGTGCCTGCATATCTGATAACTACCGGCTTTTCATAATATCTGCTAAAGCTCCAAACTATTTTTTCCGTGCTTTCAGGCACATTTATAAACCTTAAGCAAACACTGTCAAACCAGTCATCATCTATAATTTTCATACCTTCTTCATATGTAACCTCTTCCAAATTGGTGCAAAGTTCATACGGATTTACACGCGAATCAACCGTATCAATTGATGATGCAATAGTTATTTTTCTTACATGTCCCTGTTCATACCATTCGTGTCCTTTAAGCTCAACACCAAAAAAATATTTGATTTTTACACCGTCAATTTCAGAAGGGATATATACATCTTCATCGGCACCTATGTATTTTGCATATATGTCTCCATTGTCAAAAAAATCGCCATACATATACTCACCGTCAACGCTTTCATCCCACGAAGCCTCGGCTTGCATAACAAATCCAAATAAAAATATCATTGTCAGTGTTATAACATAAGTAAATCTTTTCATGATTTTGCTCCTTAATTCTCTGCTTTTTCCATATTCTACCACCTCAATGTGAAATCAATATGAAATTCTCTCGGTGGCAGAGCAAAAAAAGAAACGCAGGCACTCACCCGCGTCCCGAAAAAAATTATTTTGCAAGGCTCACTATAATATCAGCACACTCGTCATGGCCGAAATAGGAGCTGTCAAGGCACAGATGATAATTGGAGGCGTTGCCCCACTCTCTGCCTGTGAAATATTTATAGTTGACTCTTCTCTTGCCGTCTTTATCTGCAAGGCGCTTTTCGGGGCTCTTGTCTGTCACACCGTAAAGCTCAACTATTCTCTTTGCCTTGTAGGCACTGTCAGCATAAATGAAAACGTTCAGGCAGTCGCTGCGCTCACGAAGAATATAGTCGGCGCACCTGCCCACAATAACGCAGTTCCCCTTTTCGGCAAGCTCAAGAATTATCTTGCACTGAGCAGCCCAGAGATAATCGTTGGCATTCATTCCTGCGGCGTGTGCCTGAGGCAGCGGTGAAGAAAAAGCATAAGAGAGCACACTTCTGCCAGGTGCGTATTCGCCTGCATCAGCAATATATTCAGGATCAAAGCCTGTTTCCTTGGCGACTTTTTCCACAAGCTCACTGTCATAATAGTCGAAGCCCAGCTTATCGGCAACGAGCTTGCCTATGCTTCTGCCACCTGAGCCGAATTCTCTTGAAATGGTAATAATCTTTTTCATATCTGTCACCCCTTTGTGGTTTCTTCACCTATATTATATAACAAAAAACCTCACCTTATCAATATATAATATAAACAAAATACGCACCCCCGTTTTTGTCAGGGGTACGTTCAGGCCTCAGCCTTCAAGATAGCTCTGTATGTATTCTGCAACCTTTTCCCCTTCAATTTTAAGAGAAAAAGCGAATTCCTCTTTCACCAGCTTTTCAGCACATGAGAATATTCCTTCATCGGTACTGCTGAGCTTTTTGCCGTTTTCTTTAAGCTGAACTTTTCTGGAATAAAGGCATCTGATAAGAGCAATAAGCTCGGGAGTGATACCGCTGTCGAGTATGCGGTGGAAGTTTTCGTTTCTGTTTTGTCTGTTGTCTATCCAGTCAAGATTAATTTTTTCACTTTCGGCAAGCAGACTTTTGATATCCTTTTCGCTCATAGGCTCCCTGAGCTTCTGACATAAGGCTTCATTATCTGTCGGCAGATAAAAGGTGGATGCCGGTGAATTAAGAGGAGCAAGCACATAATAATTCTGCATAGGTGCTCCCTTTGCGAAGGTCATTTTTTTAATTTCCTTTATTTCACAAATTCCGTATATATCATATACCAGATATGCGCCTTCTTTATATTTCACTGTCATAAGCCTCCTCCGCGGTCATAATGCTACATTTATATTATATCAGCAACTGAATCCTCTTTCAAAGGGCATTTTCACTAAGGTTTACCCCTATGCAACTTGTGCAATATTCACATAAGCGTATAACAGGTTTATTTTTCAGATATATTTGCATTTTCAGGAAGCAACAAAATTACTAATTCAGAAATTAAATTCAGTACCCTTGATAAAAATTTTGTATAATTTATGTGCAAATTAACGAAAATTCAAAATTTGTTTAAAATATATTGACAATAGTGAGCTTTTTATTGTAAAATGAGTTTGACTCTAAATAGGGCCATACTCTATTTTATATTAATCTTGCGAAAGGAGAAACGCAATATGATCGATATGAATGCTTTCCTTAACGTATGGGACGAATTCCTTGCATTTATGGACCGCGTAGTTCAGTGGCTTCAGTTCTTATTTGCAAACGGCGAATGGCCTCCCGAAGACTATCCCAACATCGACGATGAGCCGGCAGCATAATTACGTTTACCTATTTTAGGAAGGAGTATTTACTATGGAATGGGCAGAACTTGTTGAAAAAATCTATCTTACATTTTCAAGAATTTTTGATGGTTTCTTTAAATTCTTGGATTCAGTCTTCAAGATGGACAACTAATCAGTTAAAAGTAACCTCTTCACTTATGTGGAGAGGTTTTCTTTTTTGTTTTAATCTGAATCCCCGAAGAGCCGACAGCACTGTGCAAAGCATAATAAAATTGCCGAGTGTCCTTACGAACACTCGGCTAACGTCATGGGGAGTATTTTTATGAACCGATTAAGCCTTCAAGAAGTGAAACATCAAAGCCCTGATCCTTATATCTGTTATACATATCAACGTTGTTGATAACATTAACAATTCTTGTCACCCAGAAAAGAAGCTTGACAAGAGGATTTGAGTTGCGCAGCTTGTGGCCACCCTGTCTGTCAGTCTTTTCAATTTCAAGAGAATAGAATTCCTTATCACTGTCAACTGTGTATGACTTGATTGTAAGGCTGTCTTCACTGAAATCAAGAAGGTTATAGATAATGTCTTCCTCAAGGAATGTGAAGGCTGCATTTTCACCGATGGGAGGAATTTCACCCTCGTCTGTGAGAAGAGGAGCAAGGTTGTTTATTGAGCCTGATGAGAGATAAATTGTTCCCTTGGGATTCTTGATTTTGCTTGCGCCTGCAAGACCCTGCACTGTCTTGTTGCCATAGATAACATTTGAAACACTGTAATAGTGGCTGTGACCGTAAAGGCAAAGGTCAACACCGAACTCATCAAACAGAGGAGTCCAGAGAAGGCGAAGAAGTGCATTCTCAGTGTAAAGCCAGTCTTCTCTGCCACCAAACATATCGTGGTGCATAACTGCAATAACCCACTTTGCATCAGGATTATCCTTGATAGCATTTTTCATAAACAGGTTGTGACCTATCATTGATGTGTTGCATGAGTCAAGCATAAGGAAAAGAGCATCACCCTGTCTGAACCAATAGTCTGTGCCGATATATGACTTGAACTTCATGGAATTATATTCGTTGGGAAGCGCTGTATAGTACTTATAACCGACACTCTTTCTGTCATGGTTACCAACTGCAATAGCAAAGGGATATTCCTTCATCATTTCAGGACTGCTGAGACCTTCAAATTCACATCTGAGACCTTCACCTGCCTGGTCGCCGCCCGATACGAGCAAATCAAGTGTTGTGCCGTTAGCTGCAGCCTTTGCCTTAGCTCTTTCAAGCATTCTGTTGTAGTTGTAGTTTGAGTTTCTGAGTCTGTTTGCGTCACCCTCATCGTTGTTGCTTGAGTGAATGTCAGAAACATAAAGCGCTGTGAAGCTGTCATAGCTTTCAACTGTGAACTCATAGGTTTCTGAGGTATAGTCACCACTGACACACTTATAGCTGTAATCGCCCTGTGCAAGACCTGTGAGAAGTGCGCTGAGTCTGTAATCGCCTTCGGGTGCAGCCTTAGCTGTAGCTGTGATTTTTTCTGTACCCTTTGAAGAGGTCAGTTCAACATAGCCTTCTGCATTCTTGCTGTACCATGCAATATATCTTTCACTTGCATCTGAGCCGGGGAACATAGTCACTGCTGCAAGGTATTCTTCGCTTTCAGGTGCCCATGAGTCATCCCACTGCTCTTTTGTCATATCTGCTGCACCTGCAGTGCCGAAACAGGATATAACCATAAGAATTGCAAGAATCAGACTGAGTGTTTTTTTCATGTCAACATCTCCGTTTCAATTAATATTATGGTATATTATAGCAAAGTTTGAATTTTTTGTCTATTAATATTTTTAAAATTTAAAGCAAAACTCAAAAAATCAACTGAGTCAAATTGTGAATTACGTACGGGTTTTATAAAATAGTGCAATCTCCCCCGCAAGGGAAGCTGCAGCTGCGGCGGCTCCATTAAATCGCAGTGCGATTTACGGCGACGCGTCGCCGAACCGAACGCCGTTCGGTTATGGAGCCGCCACCCACAAGCACAAACTCCCCTCTTCGCCAGTGCAAAACTTGCCCGCTGCGAAAGCTGAAGACGCAGGCGGCAAAAGACTTTTAAAAAGGAAGAAATTTTGTAATTTGAATAACTCCGATAAAAGAAGCAGACTGACCCGCTTCGTAGTCTTCAGTGAAGGCGGACTAAGGCTTTCAGATAAAGCAGAAGCTGACGTCTACAGACAGTGCGCTTTTGCATACTTTTGTCGCACAGGACAAAAGTATGAGCCT
>JAZNUW010000026.1:0-3044 GCA_045592465.1 Acutalibacteraceae bacterium
CGGATGCAGATGTGCTTCTTCACGCAATATCTGACAGCCTTTTAGGTGCAGCTGCCTTGGGCGATATAGGCAAGCTTTTTCCTGACAATGACCCGCAGTTCAAAGGGGCGGACAGTCTTGTGCTTTTAAAGCAGGTCTATGCCCGCGTACAGCAGAAAGGCTATCATCTTATAAATCTTGATGCCACCGTGCTGGCTCAAAGACCAAAGCTCAGACCTTATATCGACACAATGAGAGAAAATATTGCTTCGGCGCTTGGTATTGATTTGGATGCCGTCAGCATCAAGGCAACAACAGAAGAAGGCCTCGGCTTCACAGGTGAGGGCAAGGGAATTGCCGCGCACTGCGTGTGTTTAATCAGTGAATAATTGAAAGGATGATATATATGAACAAAATGACAAAAATCATTTCAGTGCTGCTTTGTCTTGTTATGCTTATGACAGTACCGTTCAGTGTTGCGGCTGCGGGTAACGAAGTGTCAAGAGTGGCAGTTACAATTAACGGTGACAGTGCTTCTTCAAGAGGCATCAGCTGGTACACAGACGAAAAATGCGATTCATTTGTGCAGATAGTCAAGGCAGGTGAGGATATCGAAAACGGTGTTTTCTTTAAAGGCAGCGGCTATAATGCCATGAAAAAGTATGTGCATAAAGTGACAGTTACTGACCTTGAGCCTGCAACAAAATACGCCTACAGAGTCGGTGACGGAAATATCTGGAGTGACATCGGTTTTTTCACCACAAGCAATCCCGACAGTGATAAGGCCGAATTTATTGTTATTTCTGACGTTCAGGCAAGTAATGAGGAAAACTTTCAGATGGCTGCAGCAGTAATGAAGCAGGCCGTTGAAACATTACCCGAACATGAATTTGTCGTTAATTTAGGTGACTTTGTCAATGACTGCACCAACGAAGAATGGGACAGCTTTTTCAGAAACTTTGCTTTCTCAAATATGAACACCACAATGATTCCCGTTGCAGGCAACCACGAGGGCAATCTTCAATGGGATAAATTCAATAACATCTTCAACATCGGTGCAGCAAAGGGTAGTCTGACAACAACCGGTTGCTACTATTCTTTCGATTGGGGTGATGCACACTTCGCAGTGCTCAACTCAAATGATATGTACCCAATGTCACAGCAACAGCTTAACTGGCTTAAAAACGATATGAGAGCAAGTGACGCACAGTGGAAAATCATTCTTATGCACAGAGCTCTTTATTCAGCAGGCAAGAATATCAATAAGCCTGACACAATAATAATGCGTGAGGTGCTCCTTCCTGTTGTTGACGAGCTTGGTATTGATGTTGTTTTTGCAGGCCACGACCATATGTATTTCAGAACAAAGCAGGTCAAGGGTGACAAGGTGCAGCTTTGCGAAAGTGTAACTGAGGTTTACGGCGGAGAAGAAACACAGTTTATGCTTAACCCCGAAGGCACAGTGCACATTCTTCCCTCAACAACAGGCACAAAGCGTTACAGCGTGAATGAAAGTGCAATTCCTCCCATACTCCAGTGCGGAGATGTTGTCAGAGACACTAAATCCGGCGGCGCTTTTGCAACAGTGTCAATGGATAGCGAGCACTTTGTTTATAAGGCATATATCGTTGATGATGAAACAGGTGAAAAAGAGCTTATCGACACCTATGCAATCAAAAAGACTGTCAAAGAGCAGCATAAGGATTTTCTCAGATTACCTACAGATCACCTTCTGACTCTTCCCGGCAATCTTATCAATTTTGTTATTCAGCTTGTCAAGATGATATTTACTTATCTCTTCGAGCTTCTTCCTGCAGTTATCTGATTAAAGAAAGGTGAGGAAATATGAAAACTGGTTCAAAAATAATTTCATTACTGTTAGCAGTTATTATCCTGCTTTCAGCAGGCAATCTTGCCGTTGAAGCGGCAACAATCAAGGTTTCGACCACAGCTAAGCTTGTTGCAGAAACAACCTCAGATTCTGTTGAGCTGAGATGGAGAAAAGTCAGCAAGGCAACAGGCTATAAGGTTTATCAGAGGGTTGACGGCAAGTGGAAATCAATTAAGAGCGTCAAGACAAATAAAATTGTTATTGACGAGCTTACTGCAAGCGAAAAATATACTTTTGCAGTCAGAACTTACCGTAAGTACGACGGAAAAACCTATTACAGCTCATATAAAAGCATCACAGCAACAACTGATAAAATGAGCAAGCCCTCTGCACCCAAGGCTGCAAAAATAACCAAAAACAGCATCACCCTTTCATGGGATGAGGTTGAAGGCGCAACAGGCTACAGAGTTTATCAGTATAAGGGCGGCAAATGGGTTAAAATCAAATCAACAACAAGTGAAAAGTACACCGTAAAATCACTTAAAAGCGGCACATCATATAAGTTCAGAATCAAGCCCTATGCCAAGACAAGCAGCGGCACAAAATTCGGCAGTGATTCCAAGAGTGTAACCGTAAAAACCTATTATTCATCAAAGGCAAAGATTACTTCAGCCAAGCCTACAGTGACAACAGTGGCTCTTAAATGGGATAAGCTTTCAGGTGCAACAGGTTATAGAGTATGTGTGCTCAAAAACGGTGAGTGGAGCAAGGTGACTTCAACATCATCCACAAAATACACTGTAAAGAAGCTTAAGGCTGACACCAAATATACCTTTATGGTGTGGGCATATAAGAAGGTTGACGGAGTTGTTTCATGGTACAGCTACAGTGACAGCAAGAGTGTGACAACCAAGAAGGCAGCAACAGAAAAGCCTGACGAGCCTACAACAGGACCTTCAACAACAGAACCCTCGACAACAGAGCCTTCAACCACTGAGTCAACAACAAAGCCGACTACCACAAAGCCGACTACAACAAAGCCGACTACCACAAAGCCGACTACCACAAAGCCGACTACAACAAAGCCGACTACAACAAAGCCGACTACAACAAAGCCGACTACAACAAAGCCGACTACAACAAAGCCGACTACCACAAAGCCGACCACAACAAAGCCGACTACTACAAAGCCGACTACTACAAAGCCGACTACTACAAAGCCGACTACCACAAA
>JAZNUW010000027.1:0-29681 GCA_045592465.1 Acutalibacteraceae bacterium
ACGGCTATCTGCCTTGTGCTTGTTATTGTGCTCGGTGTTGTTTCACTGTTTATTATTTCAAACACAATACGCATAACCATGGTGTCAAGAAAAATAGACATCCAGGTTATGAAGAGTGTTGGTGCAACCAATATGTTTATCTGCTGGCCCTTTATGATTGAGGGTATCTTTATAGGTATCGTTTCAGGCGCGCTTGCGCTTATCATTACAATAATTGTTGAGCATTTTGAAGGCATGTCAATGAATTCCCTTCTTGAAATGTTTGGCTCACAGGGCATTTCTATTATGGAATATCTGCCTCTTCTTATACTCGGCTACTTCCTTTCAGGCATACTTCTGGGCTCCTTCGGCAGCCTTGTTTCAATCAGAAAATACCTGAAAAAAGAGGGTAGCGAAGCTAACGATATTTAACTCATTTTGCACAAGGGTGGTATTAATCACCCTTGTGTGTGATGTTTAATGAAAAATTCTTGGAGGATATTTTTATGAAAGGTAAGAACAGGATAGCTTGTTTGATGCTTTGTTTTATAATGGTGCTGACTTCCTTTGTTTTCACTCCTGATATACTTACTGCATCCGCCAAGACCAAGGCTGAGCTCGAAGCAGAAATTGCAGGGTACGACAAAGAAATAGACACTGCTAAGGATAAGCTTGCCGAGCTCAAGAAAAAGAAAGAAAAGCAGCAGGAATACCTCGAAGCTCTTGAAAATCAGATAACTGTTATGAAGGCAAAAGCAAATGCACTTCAGAGTCAGATTAACGCCATCGATGAAGAAATTGATGAGCTCAACAAAAAGCTCAAGCAGCTGGGCAGTGAAATTGCTATTATCGAAGAGGATATCGAATTAACCGAAAAAAATATTCAGGCAACTGAAGATAAAATTGCAGAATCAAGTGACCTTTTAGCTCAGCGCATACGTGCGGCATATATGAAGGGTGACGATTCTGATTTGCAGATTCTCTTAGGTGCAGATTCACTTGCATCCTTCCTCACACGCCTTGAAATGATGAAAAGAACATCTGAGGCTGACAAAAAGCTTATAGATGAATTCAAAGAAAAGGTTATAGCTCTTCAGAAGGATAAAGAAAAGCTTGAAGAGGATAAGGAAAAGCTTAGCGACAAGAAAACTGAGCTTGATATCAAGAAGGAAGAAGCTGTTGAAAAGAAAAAGGATCTTAAGGCTAAAAAGGCTGAACACGATAAGGCAAGAGCTGAGCTTGAAGCCAGCTATGCCGAAATCGATAAATATGTTTCCGAGCTTGACAGATCAAGCGCAGTCTATAAGGGCTATATAGCAAAGCTGGAAAAGAATAAAAAAGAGGCCGATGCTGAAATCGACAGAATTCTCAGCGAATATTATGCTACATCAAATCAGCAGTCAACAACCCTTGCTTCCGGCGGCAATGCCAACCCCAACGGCGGCGGTTCCTCCTCGGGCGGCAAGACAGATTATGTGACAAGCGATTCATGGGCATGGCCAATAGGCAACCGTTGGTGCTATATCAGCTCAAAGTACGGATACAGAGATGCGAGCATTTCAGGCTGGGACTTCCATGGCGGCATAGACCTTGCAGGTGGTAACGGAGCACTTCACGGTGCACCTGTTTATGCCACAAGAGCAGGCCGTGTTATCACTGCAGTAACAAGCAACAGCGGTTACGGCATTTATGTGCTTATTGACCACGGTGACGGCTATTCGAGTCTTTATGCTCATATGTCTGTCAGATATGTAAGCGCAGGCGACACCGTTGCCAAGGGTCAGATGATAGGCAGAGTAGGTGACACAGGCAATTCACAGGGTGCACATCTCCACTTTGAAATCCGCTATTACGGCGAAAAGAAAGACCCCTTAAATTACGTTAAAAATCCCAACTAAAAGATAAATCAAAGGAGTGATCGGGTGAATAAGAAAATACTTTGTGTTTTGCTTTGCTTCACCTTAGTGTTTACTGCACTTGCTTTTTCGGTACCGTCAAACACTGCTTCAGCGGCAACAAAAACTGAGCTTGAAGACAGAATAGACGAAATTGATGCAGAAATTGCGGCAAACAAGAAAAAACTCAATGAGCTGAAAAACAAAAAAGAATCTCAGAAGGAATATCTCGAAACTCTCGAGGCTCAGATAGAAGCTGTTGAAAGCAAGGCAACAACTCTACAGACTCAGATAAGTGTTGTTGACTCGGAAATTGATGAAATCAACAAGCGTCTGAAACAGCTGGGCAGCGAAATTGTTATTCTTGAAGAAGAAATTGCTGCCATTGAGAAAAAGATAGTCAAGACAAAAAAGAATATTGAAGAAACAAGCGACCTTCTTGCTCAGCAGCTCAGAGCTGCATATATGGGTTCAAATGAGTCAACACTCAAAATACTCATGGGTGCAGATTCTCTTGCATCATTCCTTACAAGACTTGAAATGATGAAGCGTACCTCTGAAAACCAGAAAAGAATCATTGATGAATTCAAGGCTAAGGTAACCGAGCTTCGCAGTCAGGAAAAAGAGCTTGAAGAAGACAAGAAGAGCTACGACGATAAGAAAAGTGAGCTCGAGCTGAAAAAGGACGAAAAGGTTCAGAAGAAAGAAGAGCTTGTTCAGAAGCAGAAAGAATTCAGAAGCACCAAGAAGAGCCTTGAAAAGAAATATGCAGAGATTGAGAATTACATCGCTTCTCTTGATAAATCGGGCAACACATATCAGAGCTATATAAAAGAGCTTGAAGCAGAAAAGAAGGCCGCTGACGCAGAAATCGACAGAATTCTCAGCGAGTATTATGCGACCTCCAATCAGCAGTCAACAACTCTTGCCTCAGGCGGCAATGCCAACCCGAATCCCACAACCACCACAAAGCCTGCAGGCAGTGGTGGAGGCTACAACTCAAATGCTTCATGGGCATGGCCTCTTGGCAAGGCAAGCTGCTATGTCAGCTCAGGCTACGGCTACCGTGACCCGAGTGTTTCGGGCTGGGGCTTCCATGGCGGCATAGATATTGCAGGCGGCGGCATCACAGGCAAGCCTGTTTATGCCACAAGAGCAGGCCGTGTTATCACTGCGGTTACAAGCAACAGCGGTTACGGCATTTATGTTCTTATCGACCACGGTGACGGCTACTCGAGCCTTTATGCTCATATGTCTGTGAGATATGTCAGCGCAGGCGACACCGTTTCCAAGGGTCAGATGGTGGGCCGTGTCGGCAGCACCGGCAACGTAACCGGGCCTCATCTTCACTTTGAAATCCGTTATTACGGTGAAAAGAAAGACCCTGCAAAGTTTGTTAAAAAACCATAATCAACCAATTAGAGGGATAGAAAAACACTATCCCTCGGTTTTGCATTTTTATCGGAAGGGGAATGTGCAGTGAACAGAAAAATTTCTTTGGGAATATCGCTGGGTATTTCCCTTATTATTGCATTTATATCCTGCATAGGAACATATTTTTATATCAAAAATCAATATGATAATGCCTTACAGGGAATGCCTGAAAAGCTCAGAAGATATGAATATTTCGATGAGGTTGCAGGCATAATTGAAGAAAACTTTTTCGGAAGTGTGGGTGAAGACGTACTGCGCGCTGCGCTGACACAGGGCTATGTTGATGCTCTGGGTGAAAACGCAGAATATCTCACTGCAGAGGAACATACACGTTATAAAAGAGAAAGTCAGGGCAATATGGACGGTATCGGTGTTGCCTATAAGAAAACCTCAGGCGGCAAAATCAAAATAACAGCCGTTTATGAAGGCTCTCCTGCAAAGGAAAAGGGGCTGAAAAAAGGTGATATAATCGTTGCCTTTGACGGAATTGAGGTCAATAACGATAACTATAGTGAAATGTCTGCCAAGCTTCGCGATAACCTGACACAGAGTGTTAATATAATATATAAAAGAGGCAAAAAGCAGACCGATGTCACGATCAGCAAGGGCTATGAGGCACAGTCACTGACAACAGGTGTTTATGAAAATATCGGTTATCTTGACATAAGAGAGTTTTACAGTGAAACCTCTCTTAAGGTGTCTGAGGTGCTTGACACGTTTATTCTTTCGGGCATAAAGGGCATTGTCATTGACCTGCGTGATAACACCAGTGTTAACTATGAAAATGCAGTCAGAACCCTTGATTTATTTGTGCCTATGACTGATGACGCAAAAGCAGCAGCCTCAGAAACAGACGAAAAAGGCAACATAATCAAGACCTATAACACAACTGCAGGCGAAATCAATCTGCCTGTCTGCGTTCTCACAGGCAAAGAAACCGCAGGCGCTGCCGAGCTTTTTGCAGAAAATATGAGAAGCTTTTCAAAGGGCAGGCTTTTTGGTGAAGTAACGGCGGGCAACGCTCTTGTTCACCGCTGCTTTGAGCTTTCAGATTCCGGTGCCTTACTTCTTTGTACGGGCAAAATTCTGCCCTATAGCACAGTCAGCTTTGAAGGCACAGGTCTCACCCCTGACGAAGAAGTCAAGGGTACCGAAAAGGCAGACGACTTTAAAGAAGATGAGCTGTTCCTCAGAGCAGTGTCTTCTTTTACAGAATAAAAACAGGAGGGATATGAATGGAAACGAGAGTTACGGTTATCACAGCCATAAGACATTACGGCATTAATCTGAAAAATGCACTTGACTCACTTAAAAATCAGTCCCTCAGAGATATCGAAATTATTTTGTGCGATGTGGGAAGCAGCGACGAAACTGCCTCACTTATGCAGCAGTATATCTCAGATTCGCGCTTCAGATATATCCGTCTTGAAACAGACAGCATATCCGAGGCAAGAAATTATTGCATTGATATTGCAAAGGGAAAATATATCGCTTTCTGCGACAAAAACGTTATCTTCTCATCAAATCTTCTCGAGAAGCTTTATGAATGTGCCGAGCAGGAGCAGGCCGACCTTTGCATAGCGCCCATGAACAGCTCAGATATTTACGGCAAGCACGAATTTTCAAGCACAAGTGTGCTCTCACGCCGAAAGAAAATTGATAAGTTTGACACAGATATTATCTGGAATCCCGCTGTAACAAATAAGCTTTTTCTTAAAAGCAGACTTATGGAAAAGGGCATTCGCTTCAGAAAATACGGCAAAGCGCGTGAAGCCGCCTTTTCAGTACCCTTTGCTTTTGAAAGTGACAATATAACCGTTTCAAGCAAGGGACTCGTTTCTTATATAAACCCCGTTGTCAACGAAGGTGTTTCGGATGTGCCCATTGAAAATTATCTGGGCGCTTATGAATATATAATTACTCTTGCTTATTCTGCTTTCAGTGATGCTGCCGGAGGCATTGTTACGGATTTTGACAGAAAAGAGCTTAAAAAGCAGGAAGTCTGCTATATTGACCAGATTTATCACAAGCAGATTACAGTTCTTCTTTACAGCTATTACAGACATTTCTGGTCGCTGAGCGAAGATGAAATTAAAAAGTATGCCGAAATTATTGAAGGTCTTGTGTCGAAGCTTTCAAAATCGGGCAAAAGAGCAATCACTGAAAAAAATAAGGATATATTCTACGGTGATAAGCTTATAAAATCAAAGTCAGAAATGGCAGAAAATCCAAAAGCAACGGTGTGCATCGGCATGAGTGACGATGAGGCTCACCACAGCAGGGAAAGACTCAACATTCAGGTTTCATCAATTTTTATGCAGACTATGCCGTCTTTCGAGCTTCTTGTTGACAGCAGACTTAGGGATGTCTTCCCCGAAAAATGGAAAAACAGTGAAAATGTGATATTTGTTGAGGCAAACAGTCTTGGCAATTTCAAGGATAACGCCCTTGAAAAGAGCAGAACACCGTATATTATGTATCAGGACGGCTTTGCAAGACTTAATCCGAAAATTCTCATGAGACATTACTGCGCTCTTGAAGGCAAGGATAAATACGGTTTTTCGACGTCTCCGCTGACTAAGTTTGACGGTCACACGGTTTCGGAATATTCCTTCTCAGACCTGAATTATTATTACGACATAACTCAGACAAGAACCCGTTATGATGATTATACCTACAGTCTTGATCTGTTTTTCTGCAACAAGCTGTTCAGAACGGAGCATCTCAACGGCATCCATTTTTCTTTCAGTGATAACGCAGTTGAGGATATGTATAAGCTTTATTCTCACTCGCGCTTCAAGAAGCTTTCTCACAGAGGCGCTTATCTGCCATATACTGAGGATGAGGCGATAGCATATCTTAAAAGGCATCAGCAGGCTTTACCTGCCCCTTGCAGAAAGATTTACCGTACATATAAAAACGAATACTTCAAAAAGGTTACACTCAAAAATAACAGCAACAGAATCAAGACCTATTTCTCAAAGCTTTATGACCTTTTTATCAGACAGCTTGGCCTTATTCTGACAACCTTTTATAAAAATCAGAAAATCAAAAAAAGAGTCTTCTTCTTTTCATCAAGAGCCAACGGACATTTCCTCGAAAATCTTGATACGGTTTATTCGGCTTATAAGGGCGAAAAAATCGTCTTTTATAAAACCAAGCCACACAACCTTAAGGATTTATTGAAAATAAGCAAATATGTGCTCACAAGCAAGGTTATTGTCACTGATGACTATATCGACTGCATACGCAGTTACAGGCTCAGGCCCGAGCAGAGCCTCATCCAGATATGGTATACAGGCGGCGCATTCAGACGTTTCGGACTCGACGCACCGAATCTTGTTTCACCTATTGATGAATATAAGGCTCACTCACAATACACTGATGTGTGCGTTTCTTCCGAATATGTCAGACAGTTTTACAGCCACGCCTTCGGAGTTGATATGGATATCATCATTCCCACAGGTACACCCAGAAGTGACACTGTTGTCAATGACACAAAATATTGGGAAAAACGCGAAGAAATCTGCAAAAAGCACCCCTTGCTCAGAGGCAAAAAGGTTTATGCTTATTTCCCCACCTTCAGAGAAGAAAACGGTGAAATAACAGATTTTGACCCGAAAATCAAGTGGGCAACGCTCAATGACGAGCTTGATGACGATGAGGTTTTTGTACTCTGCCGACACCCTTTTATGAAGCAGGAGTATATCAAAGGTATGTTCTATCCCAGAGTCAAGGATTACACTGCCGACCCCACAACAGAGCTTATTGCAATTGCCGATGTTATAATCACCGACTATTCCTCAATTGTTTTTGACACATCGCTTCTGGGCAAGCCTATGGTGTTTTATGCTCCCGATTTTCATAAATATGAGGATGAATTCTATTTCAACTATGACAAATATCTTCCCGGTGAGATAATTTATTCAAGTGATGAGCTTCTTTCGGCAGTACGAAGAGCAGGTGAAAACTCATCTGAAGAAAGAATTGCAGAATTCTGCAGAAAAGAAATGGATGCTTGTGACGGCAACGCAACCGGAAAGGTTATTGCCGTTATTGAAAAGAGATTAAACGAATAAGGAGAAAACAGGATGAAAGCTATAATTAAATTACTTATTGCTGTGCTTATGATGATAAGCGCTGCTCTGCCCGAAATGCTGTCACTGGGTAAGCTTCCCGAAGGCAAGACAATTAACCTTGACGAATATGAGCTGGTGTGGAGCGACGAATTCAACGGTACCACTCTTGACAAGAGCAAGTGGGAATATAACTGGTGGGAAGTGGAAAGAAAAGGCGGCTACTGGCATGAGGATATGGTCAGTGTTAAAGACGGCAATCTGGTTATAAAAACAGAATATCTTGACGAGCCTCTCGAAAATCACTATTATGACAAGTGGCATGATCAGATTAATTTTGATGAATATAAGCCGGGATATTACACAGGTGTTATCAGAAGCAGCTATGAGCAATGCTACGGCTATTTTGAAGTCAGATGCATTCTTCCTGCGGCTCAGGGCCTTTGGAGTGCATTCTGGATGATGAATGACAAGGTTGAGGATGTTGACGGCTCAGGCAAGGACGGCACTGAGGTTGACATTTTTGAATCCTTCTATTATAAGGACCATTGGTGGGGCAACGACTGTGTTGTTTCAGGCATACACTATGACGGTTACGGTGAAGGTCATAAGGGTGACAGCATCGGCAAAACCTTTATTGAAAATGACCCCTACACTCAGTATAACACCTACGGTCTTGAGTGGACAAAGGATGAATATATCTTCTATCTCAACGGCGTTGAAACAGGCAGACTTTCAACAGGCGGAGTGTCACAGAACCCCGAATATCTCATCCTTTCCTGTGAGGTCAGCGGTGAAAACGGTGTGGCTTCAGGTGACAGACACGGTGCAGGTGACATAAAGAAAACTCCCAAGGGCAACTGGCCTGCAGAGTTTAAGGTTGACTATGTCAGATGCTATCAGCCTAAATAAAGCTTCTATATTTAAAATCAGACTTTAACCCTGCAGGAATATTCTTGCAGGGTATTTTGCAATTTAATTTGCTAATTTTTATAAATAATATTTTTCACTTTTCAGCTGAAAATAAAACTGCGGCTTGAAAACAAGTCGCAAGCGGAGGTGAAAAATGGTTAAAGGTATTAAGTTTTTTAAATGTCTGGTCATAGCAATCACCGTTTTAACGCTCTCGCTTACGGTATACGGCTTTTACACGGTACCTGATGAAATATATTCACTCAAAGGCGAAAACATAGAGGTAAATCATCTTTATAAAGTAACCTGTGATGACAAGGAATATCCGGGTGAAGAAGGCTGCTACAATGTCAATGTGAGCCTGCTTGGAGCCATACCGATAAAAAATTCTTCTCTTACTGTCAGCAGCAGACATTATGTTGTTCCCTCCGGAGAAATCTTCGGTCTGAGGCTTTTCACCCAGGGAGTAGTTGTGGTGCGTACCGAGAAGGTTGACAGCGAAAAGGGTGCGGTTTCACCTGCTGAAAATGCCGGAATAAAGGTCGGTGACATCCTGCTGAAGCTTGACGGCACAAAAATCACCAGCAGCAACGAACTCTCGAGAATACTCTCAGGCAGTGAAAGAACCTCGTTTAAGGTCGAGTTTCAGAGAAAAGGCAAGCATCACACCACACAGCTGAACACGGCATACAGTGTCAGTGAGCAGAAAAACAAAGCAGGAATGTGGATTCGTGACAGTGCGGCCGGCATAGGCACTCTGACCTTCTATGAGCCCGACAGCAAGATTTTCGGCGGTCTTGGTCACGGCGTGTGTGACATTGACACAGGTGAGATTCTGCCGCTGAGTGACGGCGACATTGTTTCAGCCGAGGTTTGCGGCTGCTATAAAGGTGAAAACGGCAAGGCGGGTGAACTTTGCGGCAGCTTTTTAAGTGAAAGCATCGGCATTTTATACAGCAATAATCACAAAGGTGTTTACGGGGTTATGTCCGGTACTCTGCCGAGAAACACAGCTGTTCCCGTTGCACAAAGTGATGAGGTTGTTACAGGTCCTGCAAAGATAATTTCAACTGTTGATAAAGACGGTCCGCGTTATTACGACATTGAAATAACAAAAATATCGCCCACGAATGACGAAAATAAGCATATAGTAATAAAGGTAACTGATAAAGAACTCATTGAAAAAACAGGCGGTATTGTTCAGGGAATGTCAGGCTCACCCATTATTCAAAGCGGAATGCTTGTTGGTGCCGTAACCCATGTGCTGATAAATGACCCTCAGAAGGGGTACGGTATATTTGCCGAAACTATGCTTGAAACAGCATATGAAACCACAAGGTAAGAGAAAATAAAGACAGGGATACGGCAGAAGCTGTATCCCTTTAACCGTTAAGGCAGTAATGCACTTGTATATTCTGAGGTAATGATATATAATTAAGATAACTAAAATCAAGGAGCAACAAAATGAAAAGAATAATGTTTGTCTGTCACGGCAATATATGCCGCAGTCCCATGGCAGAGTTTATTTTTAAAGATCTTGCCGAGAAAAGACATATAGCACATAAATATACTGTTTTATCCTCAGCCACAAGCACCGAAGAAATATGGGGGAATGTGGGTAATCCCGTTTATCCGCCTGCCAAAAGGGAGCTGAGCAAGCACGGCATTTCCTGCGAAGGGAAAAGGGCAGTGCAGGTGAAAAAGAGTGACTATGATAAATTTGATTTATTTCTGGTTATGGACAGTATGAATCTTCGCAATATTATGCGGATTTTCGGCAGTGATCCTGAAGGCAAGGTGCATAAGCTTCTTGATTACACAGGCTTTGGCGGTGATGTTGCCGACCCCTGGTATTCGGGGGACTTCACAACTACCTACAACGAAATATCAATGAGCTGCGAAAAACTGCTTGATATGCTTGAAAGTGAATAACAAAAACAGGCTGCTGCAATAATGCAACAGCCTTAAAATTTTATTTGAGTCTTAATCCCTTAGGATAATGATTTTTTGCTCGGCCTGAAACCACCTTCACCCCGCCAACACTGCAGCCGCAGACAGTTACAACTGCCCAGCCGTTTTCGCAGTCTGTTTCGAATTCCTCACCGTGAAGGTATTTTTTTATTTCGTCACTGTCAGGTCTGAGGTCGATTTTCCTTTTGAAATTCTTGCCCATAGCCATAAAAAACTGATGATGGGGGAGAATATAATTCTTTCTGATTTCGCCTATAGTCACACCGCAGGAAAAGGCTGTACCATTTTTCACCGGGAAATCGGGTGTGAAATAAACAGGGTTGCCGTTATATAGAATAACGTTTTCCTTGTCATATTCCGTCAGTGTGCTGTCGAGGAAGTCGAAAACCGACTTGTCAATTTTTTCTGACTTTACGGGTATGGAAGAATGACCGTAGCTTTCACCCTTGTGATGAAGCACAGCCATAAACTGACCTTCACCCTTTGACTTGTGCGGATAAAAGCGCCTTGTGTAGCTTATGTTTTCAGTTTTGCAGCCATCAAAGGCTATGCCCTCAGAGGTAGCATCAATAACTTCCTGTACAGGCTTTATCAGCTCAAAATCGCTGTGACTCTGCAGAAAAGCATCGACGGTTTTTTCGTTTTCTTCCAAAGAGAATGTGCAGGTGGCATAGATGATATATCCGCTGCTTTTAAGGCAGACGGCAGCATTTTCAAGGATCTCAGCTTGCCTGAGAGCACATTTTCTGACGTTTTCCTCGCTCCACTCGTCAATAGCAATTTCTTCTTTACGGAACATTCCTTCACCTGAGCAGGGAGCATCAACCATAATCAGGTCAAAGGTATCGGGATAAAGCACGGACAGCTTCTTGGTGTCAAGGCAGGTGGTGACAGTCCTTCTGAGTCCGAGACGTTCAATGTTGCCTGTGAGTATCTTGCAGCGTGAGGGAATAATTTCGTTTGACACGAGTATGCCCTTTTCACCGAGCTTATTTTTCAGCTGAGTGCTTTTGCCGCCGGGCGCAGCGCACATATCAAGAATCACCCAGTCAGGGTCAACGTCGAGACATTCGGCAGGAGCCATAGCCCCCGGCTCCTGAACATAAATCATGCCTGCATGGTGAAAGGGGTGGTTGCCGATTTTATCGCTGGTGAAATAGTATCCCGTTTCGGAGTAAGGAATCTTTTCCGCGGAAAACTCATTTATTTTTTCGAATTCTTCTGTTGAAATTTTATCTGTGTTGACTCTGAAGGCTCTGACGGGTGCACTGTCAAGCGAAGCAATATAGCTGTCAAATTCATCGCCAAGAAGCGCCTTCATGCGGTTAATATATGCCTGAGGCAGCTGCTTCATTGTTCATCACCCACATTCATTTCAGTGTGCAGCATACACATTGACACTGCCGTTATTGCCGCTGTTTCCGTACGCAGTATACGTGAGCCTAAAGAAACACTAAGACCGCCTGCCGCCTGAGCCTGAGCAATTTCCTTTTCGTCAAAGCCACCCTCGGGGCCTATAAGAATGCCGACGGACATACCGCTTTTTATTTTATCAAGAGCCTCTTTTGTGGCGGCCATACCTCTTTCATTTTCATAAGGAATAAGCATAAGGTCAAGCTTTTGCATATAAGACAGAGCCTGAGTGTAG
This sequence comes from Acutalibacteraceae bacterium, assembly GCA_045592465.1. GTDB lineage: Bacteria > Bacillota > Clostridia > Oscillospirales > Acutalibacteraceae > UBA6857. The sequence goes on from JAZNUW010000027.1 coordinate 11,916, forward strand.
GTCAGCACATCACCGACTTCGGGAATAATGTTTCTCTTGCTCTGCTTTGCCGCACTTTCGGCAATAGTCTGCCAGCGGGACACCTTGCTTTTCTTTTTCTTATCATCGAGCTTCACAACGCAGTTTTTCATTTCGGTGGGAATAACCGAATAAACGCCAAGCTCAGTGCATTTCTGAATTATAAGCTCCATTTTATCAGCCTTTGGAAGACCCTGAAACAGATAAATTTTAACAGGAAGCTCAGTGCTTCTGTAGTTTTCTTCAATTATTTTTGCATAGACATTTTCTGCGTCAGCACCGTCGAGAGCGCAAAGGGAGCTGACACCCTCACAGCTGACCAGAAATTCATCGCCCTGCTTCATGCGAAGCACATTGACTATGTGATTATAATCACTGCCTGAAATAATATAGCTGTCGCCTTGTCTTGCGGCAGGGTACACGAAAAAATTAAACATATAGCATCATCCTTTTCGCCTTATTATAGCAAAGATGCAGGCTTTTGACAATGGGCAAGTTTTATTTGACAGAAAAAAGTTTCTGCTATATAATCAAGTGGTAACAACCCGAAAGGAGAAAAACAATGAAAACAAAAGAAAAAATCATAGCTTCAGAGCAGAAACAGCTTGCAAGACTTCAGAAAACAAGTGCAAAGGGAAATTATGCAGGTTACTTTTTTGTGCTGCTTGTGCTGATTGCCCTTGTCAACATCATCGATGAGGTCACAAGTAATCTTTCAGTTTCGGTGCAATCTTCATTCGTTACGGAGTTTTTTGTCAACAGACCGTTTTTAGGCAAGGTCTATAATTTTGAAGAGGGTCTTGCTCTTCACACAACAGTCAGCGTTATAAGCTACGTTTTCGGCATCATCACACCTTTTTATAAGGCTCTTGCCGATAAATGGGGCAGAAAGCCTCTCTTTGCCATTTCAACCTTTGGCATGGCTCTGGGACTTTTCATTATCTATTTTTCACCTAACTATCTCGTTTTCCTTTTAGGTTACGGAATTATCGGCTTTTTCTACGGTCACGATATTCAGATTATTTACATACTCGAAGAGGCTCCTGACAAGACCCGAGGCACTATTTACAGTGTACTTAAAAGCCTTGGCATTTTCGGCGTAGTGTGCATTCCCATGCTGCGTGATGCTCTTATGGGCGACGATGCAACAAAGTGGAGAGAAATTTTCCTTGTGCCTGCTGTTATGGGTGTTATTGCAGCGGTACTGGTTATAGTTTTTGCCAAGGATACAAAGGTTTATCTCAGGGAAAGAACAGCCTATCTGTCAATTCCTTATGAAGAAAGAGAAAGACAGAAGCTTGAAGCAAAGCAGCAGAAGAAGGCTGAAAGAAACAAGTCGGGTGTTTTCAACGCAGTTAAATATATCTTTGCAAACAAAGACACCAAGAGCCTTATTATTTCTCACATAATTTTTGACGCAGGTATGCCTGCCATAGCTCTTTATTTTGAATCCTCAATGCACACAGCAGGCATGTCAACATCTGACATAACAAAGGCTTTATTTGTGCTGCCTATAGTTTATGCGGTGCTCGTTTTCTTCTCAGGCATTATTGCAGACACTATCGGCAGAAAGAAGACTATTATCGGTGCGAGTGTGCTTTGTGTTATCGGCTTCACACTCTTTGCTGTCGGTATCAATAACCTGTGGAATCCCTATCTTATCGGCGGCTTCTGCGGCCTTTATCAGGGCTGCTACTGGATAGGCAGAGACTATATGAATATTATGATGACAGAAAAGGTGCCAACAGATATCCGCGCTTCTGTTGTCGGCGCAGAAGGTCTTCTTGTTATTATCGGCCTTGCAGTGGGTTACATTCTCACAATCGTGGGCATGCTTGTGCTTCCCGTATGGCTCACCTGTCTTATTATTGCAATTCCCGTTGTCAGCGCTGCTGCTTTCATTCTCGGCTTCAGAGTCAAAGAAACCAAGGGCGCAAGCATGAAAATATAATAATTATTTCACTTAATAAGAAATTATTTCACCTGGATTTCACATTGGTATAATATAATGGTAAAAAAACAAAGAGCCTTATATGGTATAATGGATGTAAAAGATGAGGTGTGATTATGAGTAAGATATTAGTTGTTGACGATGATATAAGAATTAACGGACTTATAGTTGATATTTTCGAGATGGAAGGCTATGAGGTGTTCAGTGCCTTTGACGGAGAAGAGGCTATAGCAATTCTTGAAGAGGCTGACGATGTTGAGGTTGTGCTTCTTGATATAATGATGCCTAAAATTGACGGCTGGGATTCTCTTGCATACATAAAGACCCACTTTGATGTTAAGGTTATTATGCTCACTGCTCTTGACGATGAGGAATATGAGGTCAGGGGCATAAGAAGCGGTGCAGATGACTATGTTGCAAAGCCTTTTAAACGTGCAGTGCTGCTTGAAAGAGTCAAAAGACTGGTCAGCACCTATAATGACCGTGTTGACACAAAATATATCAGCGGTCCGCTGACACTTGTCAAGGGCGAATGCAGAGCATATCTTGACGGCAAGCCTATCAAGCTGACCACAAAGGAATTTCAGCTTCTTATGCTGCTGATGAAAAACGGCAGACACGCCTTATCAAGAGAATCCATTCTCAATAAAATATGGGGCTATGAATATGACGGTAATGACAGAACAATTGACACCCATATTAAAATGCTCAGACATGCCCTGGGTGATTACGGCTATGTTATAAGAACAATAAGAGGCACAGGCTATAGCTTTGATGCAGAGGTAACTGAAAAATGATTAAAAAAAGCTTCAGACTGAAGGTTATTCTTGCTTTCACAGTTGGAATTCTGCTGTGTGTTGCGCTTATGATAACGGGCTTTCGTTCAGCGCTCAGACCGATATTCATTGCTGACACCAAAAATATTATGGAAAACTATTCTCAGCTTGTTGTTGATGCTTACACCAGCGGGTCAAACACAGTTGAGCGAACAATGAATATGATTGATTCTTCCCACGATATTCAGTCTGCTCTTATAACCGATGACTGTGAGGTACTGCTCAACAGCGGTGAAACTATATATCCATCTTCATATAAAATCACTCAGCTCAGGCAGTGGCTTGCGCTTTATGATGAAAGCGGAGCATCAGGAGAGGCCTTCAGCTCAGAGATTGTTGACACAACCGATAATCTTGCCAGAGTTGTGTTTATCAGGGCAATTGATGAAAATACACTTCTTTGTATGAGTAAGGTTGTCAGAGGTATTGACCAAGAGGTACGCCTTGCAACTTATGTTATTGTCTTTATGGGTGCTTTCATTATTCTTGTTAGCGCTGTTATATGGAGCCTTCTGACAAGGCCCTTCACCAAACAGATGGAAAAGATGAGCAAGGTAACAAAGAAAATGTCTCAGCTTGAGTTTGATGAAAAGCTCAATTACAAGGGCAAGGATGAAATAGGGCAGCTTGCAGCCGGTATTGATGAAATGAGCGACGAGCTTAAAAAGAGTATTGAAAAGCTGCAAAAGGACGTTGAGAGAAGAAAGCGCCTTATAAGAGATATTTCTCACGAACTTAAAACTCCTGTAACTACAGTCAGAGGATATACTGAAAATATTGAAATAGTGGCAGGGGATAACGAGAAGATAAAACGTTATTGCTCAATTATGCTTGAAGAATGTGATGTTATCGAATCACTTCTTGGTGAGCTGCTTTATATGTCTAAAATTGAAGACGAGGGCTATGAGTGCCGTATGCAGATTTTTGATGCCGCTGACCTTGAAGCCAAAATCAGAACGAGGCTTAAAAACGAATTCGTTGACAGCGATATTGATATCAGCTTTGAAAATGCAAAGATCTGTGCTAATGAAACTCTCGTTGAAAGGGCAGTGTTCAATTATATTTCAAATGCCGTTAAATATAAAACTCCCGATACGCCCGTCAGTGTTAAGGGCTATACCGAAAACGGCGGATACTCTTTTGCTGTGAGCAATTACGGCAGCGAAATCAGCGCCGAGGACCGCGAGCTTATGTGGGATGTTTTCTATAAAAGCGATAAGTCGCGCACAAGAAGCACAAAGGGTCACGGCATAGGTCTGACTATGGTCAAGCAGATTGCTATGCTTCACGGCGGACAGGTTGCAGTTGAAAGTGAAAACGGAATTAACACCTTTATAATAAAATTTCCGAAAAAATCCGCTTGAGTTTCAGGCGGATTTCACTTTTGCTATTGCGTTTTTTACACTTTGGGTATAATATTGTATCTACACCTATGAAAGAGAGTGATTATATGAAAAAGAATACAGCCAAAATGTTTTTTTTGATTCTGGTGCTGGCAGTCCTCTGTCTGAGTTTTAACGGCTGTGATATTGCAGATAAATTTTTTACTACAAAACCTTATGAAGAAGATACTGCCACAACTTCACGGCAGAGTACAACAGAGAACAAAACCACTGCACCCACTACCCTTAGCTCCGAAACCACAACTCAGCTTCAGCAGATTGTAACTCAGAGCACAACAAAAAAGACCGAAGCAGTTTACACCGAAAAGGAGGAAAAGGTGTGGGCTACACGCGATGTCAATGTCAGAAATGGTGCCTCAACCAACGCAAAGCAGGTGGGTAAGCTCCACGAAGGCAACAGTGTTACAAGACTCGCTAAGGGCGATAACGGCTGGAGTAAGGTTATTTTTGAGGGAAATGAATGCTATATTTACAGCGAATATCTCACCACAACAGAGCCCTTCAAGGTCAGCAGCAACAGAACTCTTGTTGATCCCACAGGCGATGACTGGAATCTTGTTGTTGTCAACACAAAAAGAGAAATTCCCGGTGATTATGTGCCTAAGCTTGCAGAGGTTGCATCCTCAGGTGTTTATATGGATTACAGGGTTGCACCCTATTACAATGAAATGTATGCCGCTGCAAAAAAAGACGGAGTTATTCTCACACCTTATTCAGGCTACCGTTCATATGCAAGACAGCAGCGAAACTACAATAATCTCACCCAGCAGTATATGTCACAGTACGGTCTTTCAAAAGAGGCGGCTGCTGCAAAGGCTGCAACGGTTATTCTGCCTCCCGGCACAAGTGAGCATAACCTTGGTCTTGCTATGGATATCTGCAACACAAATTCAACCTTCAAAAATCAGAAGGAATACAAGTGGCTCACAGAGCACGCACACGAATACGGCTTTATTTTAAGGTACACTGCCGAAAAGCAGCCCATAACAGGCATAATTCCTGAGCCGTGGCACTGGAGATTTGTTGGTGTTGAGCACGCCGAAAAAATTAAAAACAGCGGACTTTGCCTTGAGGAATACCTGGGAATGGTATGATTTTAATTGTGAATTGCGGTGGAGTTTTGTCAATGCATTAAACTGCATATCGCATAGGGAGCAATAACGCGTTTTTGGTTGCTTTTTGCGCGTCAGCAAAAAGTGATGCCTGTCCGGCGAGGACTATAAAAATGTAAATTTGCGGTCGAGGTGAAATCTTCGACTGCTTTTTCTTATAACAGCAAAGGCAGCAGATGTTGTTATCTGCTGCCGTAGATTTGCAATATTCCGGAGGTTTCTGCAAGAGGTAAGTCGGGGGCGGCTCCATACCCGAATTCATTCGGGTCGTCGGCTGTGCCGCCGCAAAATCGCACAGGTGCGATTTTAATGGAGCCGCCTCACCGCAGACTTCAACACAACGAAAAAGGACTCCTCATTTCTGAGAAGTCCTGCAATCATCAATATCCTATAATCAGATAGCGCGAGTAACCTTGCCTGAACGTAAGCAACGAGTGCAAGCGTATACTCTCTTGGGAGAGCCGTTAACGATAGCTTTTACGCGCTTTACGTTGGGTTTCCATGTTCTGTTTGAACGTCTGTGTGAGTGGGATACTTTGATACCGAAGGATACATCCTTACCGCAGAAATCACATTTTGCCATGTGTCGCACCTCCTTAAATATATTAAACTACATAAGCAGGGTATATAATAGCAGAAATCAAAATAAAATGCAAGTGTTTTTTGAAAAAAAATGATTTTTTTTAGGCTAATATGTAAATCCGCGTTTTTAATGGTTTTCTTGTTATATTTATAAAATGAAAAGATAATCGCAGGGAGAATATTTGGACTGATAAAGTTTATTTTTTTAAGAAAATAGTTGATTTTTAATAATAATTGTAGTATAATGCTATCAAACGAACATTTGTGCGACTAGGAGGAAAAATCCATGGCAGACAAAAACAGTGCGCTCAACGCGGCTCTGGCTCAGATTGAAAAGCAATACGGCAAAGGTGCAGTTATGCGCCTTGGTCAGAACACTGAAATGAACGTTGAGGCAATTTCTACAGGTTCACTTTCACTTGACCTTGCAACAGGCATCGGCGGACTTCCCAAGGGAAGAATCGTTGAAATTTACGGCCCTGAATCATCAGGTAAAACCACCCTTGCTCTTCACTGCATAGCAGAAGCTCAGAAGGCAGGCGGTGAGGCTGCATTTATTGACGCAGAGCATGCCCTTGATCCTGTTTATGCAAAAGGCATAGGCGTTGATGTTGACTCCCTTCTTGTGTCACAGCCCGATAACGGTGAAGACGCCCTTTCAATCACAGAGGCACTTGCACGTTCAGGCGCTCTTGATATTATTGTTGTGGATTCAGTTGCGGCTCTTGTTCCCAGAGCAGAAATTGAAGGCGAAATGGGTGACAGCCATGTGGGTCTTCACGCAAGACTTATGTCACAGGCTCTTCGTAAGCTCACTGCAGTTATTGCAAAGTCAAACACTCTTGTTATCTTTATAAACCAGCTTCGTGAAAAGGTTGGTGTTATTTACGGCAACCCTGAAGTCACAACAGGCGGCCGCGCACTTAAGTTCTATTCCTCAATGAGAATAGATGTCAGAAAAACAGAGCAGCTCAAGGCTCCGGGTAATGAATTCATCGGCGCAAGAACAAGAGCAAAAATAGTCAAGAATAAGGTTTCACCTCCGTTCAAAGAGGGTGAATTCGATATTATGTACGGTACCGGTATTTCACGTGAAGGTGAAATAGTTGACCTTGCAGTCAAGTTTGACATTATCAATAAGAGCGGTGCATGGTTCTCATACGGTGAAACAAGACTCGGCCAGGGCAGAGATAACGTTAAGCTTCTGCTTAAAAAAGAAGATTCACTGCGTGAAGAAATCGATAAGAAGGTCAGAGACCGTTTTATGCAGGAAAGAAATATAGCTCAGGGCAAGAATGTGCCTGCGGCAGATAAAGCAGAAGCCTCCGAGGATAAAAAGCCTGCTGCCAGAAGAAGTGCAGGCTCAGTCAGAGCTAAAATAGATATTCTTGTTGATGATGACGAATAATGAAACTGACATATAAAAAAGGAAAACAGGATAAAATTCACATTTCAGTCGACGGTGAGTATAGCTTTACCGTCGACGAAGCTTATTTTCTTTCGTTGGGTATATATAACGGAAAAGAGGTTGACGAAGACGAGCTTCGTGAACTCAGAGAAACTGTGAATGTCAGACGAGCATATAACTACGCTGTTTCTCTTCTTGCAAGGCGCGACCATAGTGAGAAGGAGCTCAGAGACAAGCTCTCACTCAAAGGCTATAGTCAAGGCGCAGACGAGGCTATAGAAAAGCTTAAGGTCGGCGGCTATGTCAGCGATGAACGTTTTGCAAGGCTCTTTGCCCGCGAGCTGCAGCACCTTAAAAAGTACGGTAAAAAGCGCATAGAGCAGGAGCTTTTCCGCAAGGGTATCGACAGAGATATAATAAGAGAAGTTCTTGAAGAAGCTGAGTTCGATACAGGTGAGCTTGCAGAGCTTATCAGAAGAAAATACAGCAGATATCTCAGCGATGAAAAGGGTGTTCACAAAACTGTCAACGCTCTTCTCAGAATGGGGTACACTTACAGCGAAATCCGCGATGCACTCAGGCTTATAATTGAGGGTGCAGATTTTAATGACGAGGTATATTATGATTAAGGTTGGAATGATATCTTTAGGCTGCCCTAAAAATCAGGTTGACGCAGAAATGCTGCTGTCGCGCCTGAGTGATGCAGGCTTCGAAATAGTCGGCGACGTTGAAGCAGATATAGTTATAATCAACACCTGCGGCTTCATCGGTGACGCAAAAAAAGAGGCAATTGACACTATTCTTGAAATTTGTCAGCTGAAGGAAGAGGGCATAGTCGGTGCCGTTGTTGTCACCGGCTGTCTTGCTCAGCGCTATAAAGACGAAATTATGAAGGAAATCCCCGAGGTTGATGCAGTTGTGGGCATCGGCGGCAACGGAGATATTGTGTCCGTATGTCGCGACGTAATTGAGAAGAAAAAGGTTGGTCTTTTCCCGCCTAAGCTGGCTTTGCCCTTAGAGGGTGACAGACTTCTCACCACACCGCCCCACTATGCATATCTCAAAATTGCCGAGGGCTGCTCCAACTGCTGCACCTACTGTGCAATTCCGAAAATCAGAGGCAAATTCCGCAGCCGTGAAATGGAAAACATCATTTCCGAGGCAAAGTCACTTGCTGAAAACGGTGTGAAGGAGCTTATTGTTGTCGCTCAGGATACCACAAAATACGGCATTGATTTATACGGTGAGCTGAAGCTCTCTGAGCTGCTTCGTGAGCTTTGTAGAATTGACGGTATCGAGTGGATACGCACTCTTTATTGCTACCCCGAATCAATCACCGACGAGCTTATTGACACCATAGCTGCCGAAAGCAAAATCTGCAAATATATTGACATACCCCTTCAGCACTGTGACGGCAGTGTACTGAGAAGAATGAACAGAAAGGGCGACAGAGAAAGCCTCACAGCTCTTATAAACAAGCTCCGTGAGAAAATCCCGGGCATTGTCATAAGAACAACCTTCATCGTGGGTTTCCCCGGGGAAACTGATGAAAACTTTGAGAGTCTGTGCGAGTTTGCTGACGAAATGAAGTTTGACCGCTATGGCTGCTTCGCGTACTCTGCCGAAGAGGATACTCCTGCGGCACTGATGGAAAATCAGATAGATGAGGATGTCAAAGCTGAGCGCGCGGGTATAATGAATTCACAGCAGCAGCGCATTTTTGAAGATAAGCTGGAATCACTTAACGGCAAAGAGCTGACAGTTATTGTTGACGGCTTTGACGAAGAAGAGATGCTTTATTTCGGCAGAAGCTATATGGATGCTCCCGAAATTGACACTGTGGTTATTATCTCAAGTGAAGAGGAGCTGACGGCAGGTCAGTTTGTCACAGGCACAGTCAAAGGAAGCCTTAACGGTGAACTTATAGTTGAAGTTGAAAATGAAATATTAGAATAGCATCGCGTTTTTGGTTCTTTTTCCGCGACAGGAAAAAGAATGCCTTGCGGCGAGCAATATAACAAAATATGAATTATGAATGAGACAGTTTGCGGTCTTGAATAGTTATCCATAAGAAACGGAGTGATGCTTGATGATTTATTTAAGCACTTTTCATTTTCCGTCGTCGGAGCAGGAGGAAGATTATTTTTTCAGCAATAACCCGAAAACTTTACGCACCTGCTACACAACAAAATATCCCTTTGGCATGTTCCGTCAAAGAGGCTTGCCTGAGGATTTTGAGTTTGATGACATAACAATCATATGTGGCAATAACGGCAGTGGTAAAAGCACAATTCTCAATGTTATTGCAGAGAAACTTTCTCTTAAGAGAAGCTCACCCTTTAACCGAAGTGATTTTTTCGGTGATTATGTGGAGCTTTGCGACTATGAATTAGACAAAACTCTGTCTTTAAGCAGTTGTGTAATCGCCAGTGATGATGTTTTTGAGCGAGTTCTTGATATCCGCCGTGTAAATAACGGGATAGATGATAAAAGAGAAGATCTATTGAGAGAGTGGCTTGACAGCAACAGTGATAATGCCGATACAACACTTCACGGACTGGATGATTATGAACGTTGGAAAAGAGTGTCTGATGCCCGGAACAAAAGGAAATCTCAATCGCAGTTTTTGCGTTCCCGTTTAATCAGAAATATTCAGGAGCGTTCCAACGGCGAAAGCTCATTAGCTCTTTTTGTTGACAGCATAGCTGATGATGCTTTATATCTGCTTGATGAGCCTGAAAATAGTCTCTCACCCTCAAATCAGCTGGAACTTAAATATTTTATTGAGGACTCAGTGAGAAATCACGGCTGCCAGTTTATAATATCTACTCATTCGCCTTTCTTGCTTTCGCTGAGAGGTGCAAGAATATATGATATAGACTCAAATCCTGTGGAAACGCGTAAGTGGACAGACCTTGAGTGTGTAAGAGTATATCAGGAATTTTTTAAGGAGAATGAGGAAAAGTTTGCAAAATAAAATGCCAAGGCGAAACGGGGACTCCTAACTTTCAAATTTACCATTGACATTTTATTACGAACTGTATATAATATACTATAATATCGAAATGCGATAAAAGGGAGAAGTAATCACATTCTCTTCTTCTCAGAGAGGGGCAGCAAGGTGAAAGTGCCCCGTTGAAGACGTGATGAAATGCACCCTGTAGCACCCGTGGGGAAAAGTGCAGTATCTTCGGGCGTATACCGGCGTTAACGGTAGGGCAATAATTATGTTGCCTCTAAGTTATAAATCAGAGTGGAACCGCGTTACACGCCTCTGGTGCTTTAGGGCACTGGAGGCGTTTTTAATTAGGAATTATGAATTACGGGGAAGACTGTGTATACGGTGAGCTTCTTCCCGCCGAGAGGGACAGATAAGTATTTTAAGGTGATATTATGGCTGAAGAAAAGAGAATACCTGATGATAAATACCGTATCATTAAAATCGGTAAAGAAGCCTTGTTTGAATTAATATGTGAGTCTTTTAAAGAAAATGAAGAGACCTTTTTTGATGTCTCTGATGCAACAACAATAGTTAAAAGCTTTTCTGTTGATTGGGAAAAAGGTGAGTTTATCTGCGTTGCAAGAAACGAACTCCCCGAGGGAGAGGAACATGTGCAATTTGATGTTGATACCTATGAACTCATATCAAAAATTGAAGACACGACCGATACTCTCTTTGCGCCGGACAGATATATCGAGGTGTTAAAGTCTGATATTGACAATTTATAATTTACTATATGGTGATAGATTATGTTTGACAGATTAAAAGAAGATTTGCAGTGCGTCAAAGACCGCGACCCTGCTGCAAGAAGCAACCTTGAAATTATGCTGCTTTATCCCGGTTATAAGGCGGTCAGAGCTCATAGAAGAGCTCATTGGTGCTATGAGCACAAGCTGTTTTTCCTTGCCAGAGCCATCTCCCAGCATTGTGTGAAGCAGACCAATATCGAAATACATCCCGGTGCCGAAATAGGCAGACGCTTTTTCATCGACCACGGTACGGGTGTGGTTATCGGTGAAACCACAATCATCGGTGACGACTGCACTATCTATCAGGGCGTCACTCTCGGCGGTACGGGTAAGGACCACGGCAAAAGACATCCCACCCTGGGCAATAATGTGCTTGTGGGCGCAGGGGCAAAGGTGCTCGGTCCCTTTAAAATAGGTGACAACTCAAATGTGGCCGCAGGCTCGGTGGTACTCAATGAGATTCCCGAAAACTGCACAGCAGTCGGCTCACCTGCAAGAGTTGTCAGACAAAACGGTAAAAAAGTTGACAGGCTCGACCATATTCATATGCCTGACCCTGTGTCACAGGAGCTTTGCCGACTTCAATATAAAATTCAGTCATTAGAAAAGAAAATAAAAGAATTGGAGGAAAATTCATGAAAATTTTCAACACACTTTCAAGAAATAAGGAAGAACTTATCCCTCTTACCCCGGGCGAATTCAAAATCTATGCCTGCGGCCCCACAGTTTATAACTTTATCCATATCGGTAACGCAAGACCTCTCTGCGTTTTTGACGTAATGCGCCGTTATCTTGAATACAGAGGCAATAAGGTTAATTTCGTTCAGAATTTCACTGATATCGACGACAAGATTATCCGCCGTGCAAATGAAGAGGGCGTAACCTTCAAGGATATCAGCGAAAAGTATATCGAAGAATTTTGGGTAGACGCTAAGGGTATGAACATCCGTGAAGCAACAACACATCCCAAAGCAACAGAAAACATCGGTGAAATTATCGATATCGTTTCAACTCTTATTGATAAGGGCTATGCTTATGAAGCAAACGGCGACGTTTATTTCAGCACAAAGAAGTTCTCAGAATACGGCAAGCTTTCACATCAGCCTCTTGAAGACCTTGAGGCAGGCGCAAGAATCAACGTCGGTGAAGTTAAGAGAGAGCCTATGGATTTCGCTCTCTGGAAGAGCGCAAAGCCCGGCGAGCCCTATTGGGAATCACCCTGGGGTCACGGCAGACCCGGCTGGCATATTGAATGCTCAGCTATGGTAAGACGCTATCTCGGTGAAACAATCGACATTCACTGCGGTGGTCAGGACCTTATCTTCCCGCACCACGAAAACGAAATTGCTCAGAGTGAGTGCTGCAACGCTGCACCCTTCTCAAGATATTGGATGCATAACGGCTTTATCACTGTTGACAAGGTTAAGATGTCAAAGTCACTGGGTAACTTCTTCACAGTGCGTGATGTTGCAAATCAGTATGGCTATGAGCCTATCCGTTATCTTATGATTTCCTGCCAGTACAGAAGTCCCATTAACTACAGCTTCGATGCTATCGAGCAGTGCAAGGCTTCACTTGAAAGACTTTATACCTGCCGCAACAACATGGACTTTGCTCTTGCAAACGCAGTGGATGAAGCAGGCGAAAAGGATGCAGAAATCATCGCTGCTATTGATGCCAAGAAGGATAAGTTCATTGAAGCTATGGAAGACGACCTGAACACAGGTGAGGCTCTCGGAGCTGTTTTTGAGCTTGTCAGAGAAATCAACTCAAATGTCAACGACGGTGTTCAGTCCAAGGCACTTGTTGAATATGCTATCAAGATTTTTGACGAGCTTATGAATGTTCTCGGCCTTCTTTATAACAGAAATGCCGAAAAGAGCCTTGACGATGAAATCGAAGCTCTCATTCAGGCCCGTAACGATGCAAGAAAAGCAAAGAACTGGGCAGAGGCAGACCGCATCAGAGATGAGCTCAAGGCTCAGGGCATCGTGCTTGAAGACACACCTCAGGGCGTTAAGTGGCACAGAGCATAAGCTAAACTCGGAACGGGGAATTACTAATTATGAATCGCGGGTAAGTCCCGTCGAGGCAATAAGTCTTTTCCCGCCGATAATATTCTCTATGTTTGTTCGGCTCCCTCTCTGAGGGAGCTGTCAGCGTTAGCTGACTGAGGGAGTTATTGATATATGAAGAATATAAGCATAACAAAAGAAAGTCCCATTGCCGTTGTTGATTCGGGCATGGGGGGCATAACGGTGCTCAAAAAGCTTCACCGCATTATGCCTAACGAAAACTATATATATTTCGGTGATTCGGCTAACTCTCCCTATGGCACCAAGACAAAGGAGGAAATCAGAATCCTCACCGTTGATGCTGTGGAAGCTCTTATGAAAAGGGGCGCAAAGAGTGTTGTTATTGCCTGCAACACAGCCACAAGTGCGGCGGCAGGGTACCTGAGAGAGAAATATCCCGACTATCCCTTTGTGGGCCTTGAGCCTGCAATTAAGCCTGCAGCGCTTTCGTCAAAGTGGCCGCGTGTTCTGGTGCTTGCAACAAATCTCACATTGAGAGAAGAAAAATTCAACAAGCTTATGGCGCGTTTTCAGGATGAGGCTGAGTTTATCAAGCTGCCTGCACCTGAGCTTGTGGGCTTTGTTGAAAGAGGGCAGGCAGACAGCGACGAGTGCCGTGAATATCTTGAAAAACTGCTTGAGCCCTACGCCGATAACAAGGTTGATGCAGTTGTGCTCGGCTGCACTCATTTCCCCTTTGCCAGAAGACCTATCCAGGAAATTCTGGGCGAGGAAGTGCTTGTTTTTGAAGGCTCGATGGGTGCTGCAAAGCAGTGTCAGAGACTTCTTGCCGAAAGAGATCTGCTTAACAGCAGCGAAAAAGAGGGCATGATTTCCTTTGAAAACAGCGATGAAAGCAAAATTGAGCAGTGCATTAAAATGTTTGGCTGCAGTGACGTGTGAGGTTTAAAATGAAAATACAGGATGAATTAAAGCAGTACCTTATTTCTCAGGGTGCAAGTGACGTAGGCTTCTGCCGCATTGATGACGGAGATTTCGGTGAGTGCCGTTACGGCATAAGCATAGTTGTGCGTTTATCCGATGACATTGTTGACGAAATCGGTGCCGAGCCTACCCACACATATTTCAACCACTACAGAGGTGTCAATGCTTTTATTGATTCACTTCTTCTTAAAGCCGGTCTTTTTCTGCAGCAGCGAGGCTACAGATACATCACTGTTGCCGCTTCTCAGAGTATTAACAAAGAGGGCTGGAATTATAAAGGCAGATATTCTCACAAGAAGGTTGCCACCTTATCGGGCCTTGGCTCAATCGGCAAAAGCTCAATGTTCCTGCATAAGGACTACGGAGCAAACGTGCGTCTTGGAAGTATTTTTACCGACTGCGAGTTTGACGTTTCCGATGTTGTACCCCTTGATTTGTGCAGTGGTTGCGATAAGTGCGTCAAGGCGTGTCCCAGTGGCGCTATATCGGGCAACACATGGCAGGTTGGCTGCGAAAGGGAATATATGTTTGACCCTGAAAAGTGCAGCACTTATATGAAAGAGCACTTCAAGCACATCGGCAGGGGAGCAGTCTGCGGAATCTGCATGAAGGTGTGTCCCTATGGGAAATTATGAATTATGAATTTTCTGCCTTGCGGAGTTAATCTGCAGGGCAGTTTTTTTGTAAAAAAAAGTACCCACCGTTTGGTGAGTACTTAAGCTATCATATTTTATGCAACCAGCCATTTGTACTTTTCCACACTGTAAAGGGGAATAAACGGTACCATAATGGGCACGGTCTTGACATATTTCTGATATTCGGGATCATTGCCGTAGTTCTTGTTCTGACGGATTTCGAGACGGCGTGCACCGCTGAACATAACGAAGATAATGCCGATATAGCCGATAGCAACGATAATCCACTGCCAACCTGAAACTGCTGTGATGCCTGCAATAACAACACCTGTCCAGAAAATCATTTCACCAAGATAGTTGGGGCAGCGCACAAGTCTGTAAAGGCCTGTGTCAACAAAGCGGCGGGGATTAACCTTCTTTGCCTTGTTTTTCTGAATGTCAGCAACTGATTCGAGCACAAGACCCAGAAGCATAACTGCAGCACCGATATAAACAAAAGCATTGTCCTTGCTTGCGTTGTGCATACGGTAAAATACACCTGAAACCTGAGTTACATAAAGAAGTGCACAGGTCACCCAGATAGCAATTTTAACACCGAAGGGAACGGTTTTGCCGTCTTTGATTTCGCCTTTCATATTCTTCTTATAGGAGTTGTTGCCGATTTCTCGTGAAATGAGATAACCGCCAAGTCTGCAGCCGTAAAGAATGAATAAGACGCAGCAGATAATTGTGCCGACTGTGAGTTGTTTGCCGTAAAGGAGCATCATCAGAATACCCTCACCGGCAATTGAAAAGCCATAGCCGATTGAAATGAACCAGACATAATTTTTGAAACCGATTGAGCTGATAACCATGGCTGCAACAAACAGCCACAATAATTCAAGTGAAAAAACCATTGGAAACATCCTTTCTTTTTTTGTTTTGTTTCAACCTTAAGCATTCTACTAAATTTTATTATAAAAAGCAATAGATATATGCATTTTTATAAAAAAATACTCCGAGATTTCTCTCAGAGCATTTTGGTGCGGATAAACAATTCATATCCGATCCAAGAATTTATTATTATCACTTTTCTATAAGGCACACTTACTTACCACCGTAAAGGCGGTGCAGTGCACTATCCGAGGTGGTAAAAGCAAACTGATCTCACGGTGGAGAGCAACTTATAACTAACTGTAAGTTATTCAGCATCATTGATTGCTTCAACAAAAAAATTAGCAATATTTTGCCACTCACTTCTAGCTTCGCGGGCTTCGTGGCTGAAACGAATTACCTTTTCGTCTTTAGTCAGTAGCACAGAATCTCCGTCTGCACAGGTTGCAATAACTATGCCTTCAGGCTTTTCTTCAAGCAATTCTTCTTTTTTCAAGCCTTCGAAAAATTCAGTGGTTGCCTTTAATGAATCGGCATAAGACAAAAAGGTATATTCATCGGAAAGAAGACCGCCGTCACTAACTAGATAGTAAGGCAGTATGCTACTGTATAGCGGGTCTGTTATTAATTCAGCAACCTTTTTGGTAAGTTTTTTGTTAAAATCTTCTTTACGCTCAGTTTTTATTTTTCTTAAAAATTTAAGAGCTTCTTTTTCTTTTACAATATATTCCGGTCTACCTTTTGCTTTCAGCTTTTCATATGATTTAAAGGTTTTTTCTATATATGTTTTTAATGGTATAGGTGCATCCGCTGTTTTATCAAGGTCATAGCCTTCAGGGCACTTATCTACTATACAAGCAGGAGTAAGGTTTGACCAGGAAAGCGCTTTTTCATTTATAAGCATTTCTGCAGTATATCTATGTATCAAAATCGTATGTCTTCCGCAGAAATCATCTGTAGAAGAACAGTAAACATAAGCTATACCACCTGAAGGCATATCCTCTTTGAGATAACAGTCCTGAAGTCCGATACGCTGCAAATCATAAAAAATCGAAGCTATCTTCGGTAAGTATCCACCGAGAGACTGCATTCTTGCCTTTTGCTTTTTATCTATATATCTGTCATATGCAATACGGGGAATTCTTTTATGGGGAAAGATGTAGAAATACTGTTCAGCTTCATATCTACCCTTATCCTGAACCCAGCAGAAATCAACATCAGTAATTCCGTTTTCAATGCAGACTTTTCTGAAACGGTCAGGCACGCAGATGTTATGACAATCCTTTGGTGCAACATTTATTTCATGAAAAGCACTTATTACTTCAAGATATATCTTTTTTCCTATTTCCGTTTCTACAGGAAAAACATCGATTACGGTATTATCCTTGAAATCTTCAGTTTTGAGTTCATACCAATCACTTTCAACATCGGTGTATCTTCTCTCATACCAACCACGGGCGCGCCAACCCTGTTCTTTGCAGAAAGTTTCTATTTTATCAAGTACCGTATCTGCATCAGGCTCGTCCATATCAAGCTCACTCCAGCCTACACAGTCACATTTTTTACCGAGTGAGTGAACAAAGTCTATGTTTTCTTGATATTTATCGTCACCAAATCTATGATTTCTTTTATCAAGTATCCAAGTTAAATGCTCTTTATAATTCATAACATCACCTATTTAAATTAAAATAACAGCAATTATTAAATTAATTATACCACAACTAAGATAACAAAAACAATCATATAAAACAAAAAAACCGAACCTTTTAATTCGGTTCGGATTTTTCTGGTTTGGTGCGGATAACAGGACTTGAACCTGCACACCTTACGGTACAAGAACCTAAATCTTGCGTGTCTGCCAATTCCACCACATCCGCATATTGCATAAAACAGAAAGTTAGCGCGTGACTCTTGCGGTGCCCAAAATTACTTTCCGGCTTGGAGCGCCGGGTAATTTTGACCGCTGCGCCATTTCGCATTCCCTTATTCGTCCTCAGGACGCGGTCATGCTCAAAGCTGCCAATTCCACCACATCCGCATATTGCATAAAACAGAAAGTGAGCGCGTGACTCTTGCGGTGCCCAAAATTACTTTCCGGCTTGGAGCGCCGGGTAATTTTGACCGCTGCGCCATTTCGCATTCCCTTATTCGTCCTCAGGACGCGGTCATGCTCAAAGC
>JAZNUW010000028.1:0-6911 GCA_045592465.1 Acutalibacteraceae bacterium
TCTTGCAATATCCTCTTTCACCGTCTGCTCACAGCGACTGCAATAGGCAGTTTTTTCTCCCATAGCGGTACAGGTGGGCTCTTTCGTCACCTTATAGTCGCCCATATCGTGACCGAAGGCAGGAATCGTCTCCTGCTCAACTGTAACCTTTCCGCACATTGAGCATTTCTTGCCTGCAGTTTTACCTGCCTTAGTACAGGTTGCCTTCGTAGCCTTTATATCTGTCTTTTCATCGTGAGCTATCTTTTCAATTGACTCACTGACCTCTTCGTCGCATCTTGCACAGGTGGCAACCTTCTTGCCCATAGCAGTGCAGGTAGGCTCTTTCGTCACCTCATAGTCACCCATATCGTGGCCGAGTGCAGGGATACTTTCCTGCTCAACTGTAACCTTTCCGCACATTGAGCATTTCTTGCCTGCAGTTTTACCTGATTTGGTGCAGGTAGCCTTTGTAGCCTTTATATCTGTCTTTTCATCGTGAGCTATCTTTTCAATTGACTCACTGACCTCTTCATCGCATCTTGTGCAGGTGGCAACCTTCTTGCCCATAGCAGTGCAGGTAGGCTCTTTCGTCACCTTGTAGTCGCCCATATCGTGGCCGATGGCAGGGATAGTCTCCTGCTCAACTGTAACCTTACCGCACATCGAGCATTTCTTGCCTGCAGTTTTACCTGCCTTAGTGCAAGTAGCAGAGGTCGCTTTTATACTTGTCTTTTTATCGTGAGGAAGCTTTTCTGTTGTTTCACTGACTGTATAGTCACACTCGGAGCATGTAGCCGTGATTTTGCCCTGAGAGGTGCATGTTGCCTCTTTGACTGTCTGATAATCACTGAGCTTATGACCCTCAGCCACAATTATTTCTGTCTGCTCTTCACCGCAGTCACTGCAGGTTTTCACCTTTTTTCCGTTTTCGGTGCAGGTTGCCTTTGTTATCTTTTCGCTCCATGCGTGGGCAACGCTGACGGTATAGGTGCTTTTTATCTTAGGATTATACTCTGAGCTGACAGTTATTTCAGCCTCACCCTCTGAGAGCATTTCAGCATAGATTATTTCTGATGAACCGACCGAAATGCTGATAACCTTATTGTTTGAGGAGGTAACATTGTATGAATTATAGTCAGCCGTATCATAGTCCACTGCAAGCTTTATCTTTTCACCGGGGTGATATCTTTTATCGGGCGCAGAGGAGTAATAACCGTTTGAGCCCTTTATCTCCCACCATATTGAAAATTCTGAGGGAATAGTGCCCTTTTTGGTCTGACTGCATTTAGTACATTCCAGGGTTACACTGCTCTGTGAAGCAGATAAAACCTTAAAATCGTGATAGGTGTTAATTGTCTTTTTTGTTGTCACTGCCATATCACTAAGGGATATATCATAAAAAGTGACTTCATTTTCATCTCTTACATACCACACAAGCTTACCGCCGAAGACCAGAGGTACGCAATCGGAAAGACAGCCTGAAAGAGAATATATGCTGCCGTTGAGATTACCCTCACCGTCGAGCAAGGTATAGCAGACCTGAGAGTCCTTTTCCCAAAGCAAAACAAAGCTGTCGCTGCCGGTTTTCACAAGATGGGGAGTTGAGGGGGCTGACAGCGAATCCGTATACTGTGTTATTTTTCTGACAGTTGGAGTTGCTGAATTTTTGGCAAGCACACTCACATAAATATTTTTCACATCTGAAGCCGAGCCCTGCTCCACACTGCATATTGCGGCAATATATGAAGAGGATGACATCTCAAAGCCACCCACACTGCAGCCTGTGTAATTATCTCCCACCTTACCTGCAATATCGAGCATATCCACGCTGCTGCAGTATTCATAATATTCCGTGGGGACAAACTTACCTGACGAAACCTTCTTTTTATATTTTATGAGCACAACACTTCTGGGGTATGCGTCACCGTGATCAAGGGCAACAATTTTATCATTATCCACCTTGATAAACTGATTAAAGGAATGGCTGACATAACCGTATGCGGTATTCATGGCATCGGTGTAATAATCGGTAATTGTCATCTTTTCACTGTCAAGCATAATAGTCACATTCGCCTGATGATTATAGCCGTCTTTAGCAGTGTACATTTCGTGAGCAGTTCTCACAAGGATATATTTTCCGCTTTGTGCAAAACGGGCTGAGCCTGCGTCAAAGGGCACCACCGTATTAACACCGTAAAGACTAGCTGAAGAAAGTCTGTTCCAGCCTTTGTCATATTTGGTTATTCTGAAAACCTCGGCAGAGTCCTTTTCATCGGGGTTGTTTTTGCCTGAAAGAATATAATAAGCATCCTCAGCGGCATAGAATCCGCCGAAAACAGGAAGCTCCTGCGGGATATATTTTCTAAAAATGATATTATATGAGCTGTCATAACATTCTATAAGTACCCTGCCGTCATAGGTGAGATGCTCCACTCGCATAAGCTTTCCGTCATTGGTAAGACTGAGATATGATCCTATGGGAGAAGCCCACTGATAGTAATTCTGAGCGGATATATTGTCGCCCTTAAACTCTTCACATTCAACTGCCGAAACACTCATGCAGGAAAAAGCAAGACAAATAACAGCAAATAAAATATATAAAACCCTTTTCTTCATAAACACTCCCCCTTTTTTCTGTCTATTGAATTATATTATCACCCGGGATTTATGTCAAGTTTTCTTTAAAAACAAAAGCCGGAGACAGGAAATCTGCCTCCGGTTATTTTAAATCTGGCGGGAATTTATTGCCTTATGCTTCACATTTGCCCGCGTACAATTAAACAAGAGCCTTGATAGCATCAACCTTGTCAGTCTTTTCCCACTGAACGTCAAGGTCTTCTCTGCCCACGTGACCGTAAGATGCAAGCTGACGGTAAATGGGTGCTCTGAGCTTTAATGTGTCGATAATAGCAGCAGGGCGAAGGTCGAAAACCTTGTTGACGATTTCGCTGATTCTTTCATCGCTGATTTTGCCTGTACCGAAGGTGTCAACCATAACTGAAACAGGCTTTGCAACACCGATAGCATATGCAAGCTGAACTTCGCACTTTGATGCAAGGCCTGCAGCAACAATATTCTTAGCAACATATCTTGCAGCATAAGCAGCACTTCTGTCAACCTTAGTGGGGTCCTTGCCTGAGAAAGCACCGCCGCCGTGACGTGAATAACCGCCGTAGGTGTCAACGATAATCTTTCTGCCTGTCAGGCCGCTGTCGCCCTGAGGTCCGCCTGTAACAAAACGGCCTGTGGGGTTAACATAAACCTTTGTTTCTTCTGTCATGAGCTCCTTGGGAATAACAGGGTCGATAACATATTTCTTAACGTCTTCTCTTATCTGTGAAAGCTCAACATCAGCGCTGTGGTGTGATGAAACAACAACTGCAGTCACACATTCGGGCTTGCCGTTTTCGTCATACTGCACTGTTACCTGGCTCTTGCCGTCAGCTCTGAGATAATCAAGTGTGCCGTTTTTACGCACCTCTGTGAGCTTCTTTGAAAGCTTGTGAGCAAGTGAAATGGGAAGAGGCATAAGCTCCTTTGTTTCATCACATGCATAACCGAACATCATGCCCTGGTCACCTGCACCGTGAAGGTTATAAGCATCTTCTTCGCCACCCTTGAGCTCAAGTGATTTATCAACACCCAGAGCAATATCAGGTGACTGCTCGTCAAGAGCAACAAGCACTGCACATGCGTTGCCGTCAAAGCCCTTTGAGCCGTCGTCATAGCCTATATCACAGATAACCTTTCTTGCAATTTTTGCAATGTCGGGCTTGTAGGTTGAGCTGATTTCACCCATAACAAGCACCTGACCTGTTGTTACTGTGGTTTCGCAGGCAACACGTGCCTGAGGGTCGTGAGCATAAATTTCGTCAAGAACGGCATCTGAAATCTGGTCACAGATTTTATCGGGATGTCCTTCTGTTACTGATTCTGAAGTAAAAAGATGTCTAGCCATTTTAAAATATCCTTTCTTTAAACATATTTTATTCTCTTATTAAAAGCAAAACTGCGGCCGTATCCGACCGCAGATATAAAGCCTTATCTTCCGGTCATACCGCAGGATTTAGCACCTTGCAAATGCAGGTTGCCGAGCTTCAACGGGCCTGTTCCCTCAGCTGCTCTTAATAAGGAAGTATTAAATTTACTAAAATATTATATCAGCGGCAAAATAGGTTGTCAAGGGTTTTAAATAAAAAACACAGAATTTTCCTGTTACATAAGCCCTTTGATTCGCTTGAGTATACCCTTTATAAGAGGCACACTGACAATAGAAAGCATAACACCCTTGACGGCATTGATAATAGTTGCAGTGCTTATTGCTGCCCAGAGTGTTGCATCGTCAAGGCTGACGCCTAAAAAGTGCTTGAAAAACAGCGGAGCCACCAGATAATTTGCACCAAGGCCGATAAGCACTATAGACAGAAAGCCTGCAACACTGCCCACTGCAATACCCTTGTTTTCCATTTCCTTCTTCTTGAAGCTGTGATAAGCAATTGAAAAAGGCACAACAAAAGCACAGCCCACAATGAAATTCATCAGGTTGCCAAAGCCCATCTGAGTGCCGAAGCCCTTGACAAGCAGTTCCAGAGCATTTTTTATAAACTCAATTACAACCCCTGCAACAGGGCCGTAAACTATGGCACCGAAAAGGGCGGGTATGTCGCTCAGATCCATTTTAAGATGTGCCGCCGCTGGAATGGGTGCAACGGGGAACTCAAGGAGCATAAGCACAAAGGCTATTGCACCAAGCATTGCACTGACACAGATCTTCACCATAATCTTTTCTTCTGATTTCTTCATAAATATTCTCTCCTTCACTGAGGTGGGGCAAATAAAAATGCCCCCGGTAATAACCAAGGGCTGAAAACACTGCAAAAAGCATTTTTCTTCTTTCGTCCGGACTTTAACCGTCGGCTTCGGAATCACACCGAATCTGCACTAAGCTATTGCCTGGCTCGCGGGCTGTAACCGCCGGTGAGGAATTGCACCTCGCCCTGAAGATTTTCTGTGTCTTTATATTATCACTATATGCCGGCGATGTCAAGAGTGTTATCAATCTTTATCCTTGCTTCTGCACTTGCAGTCAAGAAGCATGCTGCTGATGCAGTTATAAGCGGATTCTGTGGAAATCAGTTCACCGCAAACGGGCAGATAATCTTTGATATAGGTTGAAATAACACGGTACATATCATTGTTGCCGATAAAGACAGCTATCTGACCCATAAAGCTATTTTCATCTTCGGGCAGCATCATGGAATAAACTGACAGCTTGGAATCGTCAACACGGAATGATAGTCTCTGAGCGAACTCACTGAAATTGAATCTTAGGTTATAGAAGTAGTGTCTGAAATTCTTGCTGTTGTTTATTGTGTCAAGCAGACTTTCAAGATAACCGACCTTTTCCTTATCAGAAAATCTGCCCACAAAGTTTTCTGAGGTAATGAAGCTTTTGCCCGTTTTAAGGAACTTAGCAAGACCGTCAATAGAGGTATAAATATTATAGGTCTTATTTGCAGAGTGTTTACTCAGAAGCATCATAGCCTCATGCTTGAAGGCAAGCTCTTCAGTGAAAACATCCATAAGGTAACTCAGGTCATCCTGAGCAAGAAACATAGGCATAAACTGCAGAATATTCAGCTCTTTGCCTGTGTCTGTCAGCATATAAGAGGAAATCTCCATTTCGTTGCTGAAAAAGATAACCGCCTTTTCACAGACATTATAGCGCCTGATAGTCTCCTTATATTTCTCGTTGACAAATTTTTCTGAAAGCACACATATGCCCATTGTGTATTTATCGTCAAAAAGAATGATGCCTTTATCCGAAATAATGAAATAAGGGAACAAGGCTGAGCCGTCAGGGATAAAATCTCTGTCACTTTCTGTTGTGACGGCAGAAACACCTATGCCTGCAAAATGTATCATTGAAAAAAGAGCAAGCAGACTTTCCTTTGAAAAATCGGTGTCAGTTTTTGTTATAAAGCGTGACAGGGATTTTTTGTTGTATTTCATTTTAAGAGAATATAATATGCAATTTATTTCATCCTTGCCGTAGGGAATATTTGTATAAATGCATTTATCTGCATCATCAAAAAGTCTGTGCATGGCATTTACAATCTGCACTTTGCTGTCCAGTACCGTTGTTTCCTGAGAAAAATCAGTTACAATTTCGGGCAGAGTGAAATCCTCGTTAAAGTCAGCACTTTGCAGAGCCTCATGAAAAATTCTGACCTTCATATAAAGCGCATCACCGTATCTGTCACTGAAATATGCATCCTTGAGGTTTTTCAGTTCCCTTGAATCGAAGGCACTGTTTCTGAGTGTGAGCATAAACTTATCTGAGGCTATAGTCCTCTTGCCGTTGAAAATATGATTAAGAAGACCTGCCGAAATTCCGATATCCTTTGCGAATGCAGATATGGAATAGGTAGGCTTATTGATTAATATATCGTGTAATACATTTCCGAACTTCTCCATAATTCACCTCCCGGAAATATTAGTTTAATTATATGTTAGAAAAAAAGTTTTGTCAACTGAGAAAGCCCTCACACTCAGCCCTTATATATCATAGAATATAACAGGCGGCAAATCACTGCTGCCAAAAAACAAATAAGGAGCGATAAAGGTGAATAACTTAAAAGGCAGCTGCGACCTTTACGGCAGAAGCTCTGACTCTGAGTGCTGCAGACAGAAAGATAAACTGCCCTGCGAGCTGAGCTATGCTATGGCTTATGTACCTTTTCAGCAGTGGTGCAGCAGCATCTATACAGCAGAGAAAGCACTTTGTCAGGGCACACTCTTCCCTGCACTCGACCTCCCCTTCACTCAGGCAGGTAGATGCAGATGATTAACACAAAAACAAACCTCAGGCACAGAATTATGGCAGTACGCTTTGCAATATGGGATCTGCATCTGTATCTCGACACCCA
>JAZNUW010000029.1:0-30567 GCA_045592465.1 Acutalibacteraceae bacterium
ATAGTGTATACTGCTTTTGTGAGGTGATAAAATGAAAATGCAGATTAAAGAATTCGCCTTGTTCTGCGGTGTAAGTGTGCGCACACTTCATTATTATGATGAAATAGGCTTGCTTAAGCCTGCTCTGGTTGACGCGCAGACGGGCTATCGCTTCTATGATGGGGAATCACTTCTGAGAATGCAGGAGATTCTCTTTTACCGTGAGCTTGATTTTTCGTTGAAAAGCATTGGTGAAATTTTATCATCTTCAGACTATAATAAAGAAAAGGCACTCGCTCAGCAGAAAAAGCTTCTTATATTAAAAAAAGAGCGCTTAGAAAGACTTATTTCTGCTATTGACGGTGCAGCGAAAGGAACAACAGATATGAAAGCATTTGATAACAGTGAATTTGAAAATTATAAACAGGAAGTCAAAGAAAAATGGGGCGAAACCGCTGCCTACAGTCAGCACGAAGAGAAAACAAAAAATTACTCAAAGGATAAGTGGGATAATCTTGCCGAGGAAATGAGTGAAATCTTCGCTGAAGCGGCAGAGTACATGGCAAAGGGTGAAGCTCCCGATTCTGAAAAAGCGCAGAGCATAGTAAGGAAGCTGCAAAGCCATATTACCGAAAACTACTATAACTGCACAAAAGAAATCTTAGCAGGTCTTGGTCAGATGTATGTTTTTGATGAGCGCTTCAGAAATAATATTGATAAGCACGCCGAGGGTACGGCAGAGTTTATTAGTAAGGCTATAGAAATATACTGCAAAAGATAATTATCAGCACAAAAAAACACCTTTGCTTTTTGTGCGGGGTTGCTAAGGACAGATAAAATAGACCAGTGGGAGACACTTTGTATAGGCGTGTTCTCCCACTTTTCTTTTATAAAAAATTGACACTTTCGGATTGAAAGTGTCATAGAGGGTTATATACTTTGAGAGCAATTGTGTCAGTCTGAAAACAAGCTGTTTTCGGCATGTATAAGTGATATTGCAAATTAAAATTTGCAGTGATATTTTTGATAAATCAAAAGTGATATTGAAACCTTGCGGTTTCAGTGTTATTTTATTCGCATAAAACTGTCCGAAGGACAATATAACTATGCACAGCATAATATCACTGCGAAGCAATATCACTCGCCGCAAGGCGAATAAAACTGCCGAGTGTCCTTACGAACACTCGGCTAAAAGCAAAGGTGTTTTATAATTTTATCTTCTGAGAAGCTTGACTGCCTTGATTTTTGCCTTTTTGGCAGTGGGCATAAGCTTGGCATAGGAATAATATTTCAGCGAATTGCCAACGAGAATATATTCGCCGATGAATTCGTGATAGTCTGCTGAGAAGCTCTTTTTGAAATCGTAAATGCCCTTGAAGTTTTCCTGGGCAACAAGTGCACCGAGGGTGCCGTCCTCCTGGAGCTCAGGAGTTTTGACGATAATATAACCAAGGTCATGGATTTTGCAACCGCGTCTGATGCTTTCACAAAGTCTGAGATAGTTAAGATAATGGCTTGAACGGGTGTTATTTCTTATAACATTTCGTGTGCCGCCAAACAGGCATGAGCCCATGCCGGCATAATAAATTGAAAGTCCGCCTGCAATGCAGATGCGTCTGTCTTTTGTGAATTCTTCTGCCTCTGCCATTCTCTTTTCATAGTGCTCTGTCTGCTTATCAACACTGTCTATGATTTCTTTAAGCTGTCTTGCCTTCTTTTCATGGGCAGTTTCCAGCTCACTCAGAGCCTTTGCCTTCTTTTCAAGGCGCTCAGCCTGAAGCTTTTCGTCAATATCCTTATCATAATAAACAAGCTTAAGGTCACTGTTATCTCTGAATTCACGAAGAAGCTTTGTGCAGTAATCGCCGTTTCTTTCAACGAAGCTGTCTCTTTCACCGGTGTCGCGCATAACCGCCATAAAGTCATCCATAATCTGAGGATTCTTTTCCACATCCTCATAGGTGTAGCTTGCTGCAACAAGACCTCTTTGCTCACCGATGCGGATGCTGTATCTGACACCCTTATCACACTTTTTAAGAATCTTTTCGGGTGTGAGCTGAGTGTCGCCGTCAAACAGGGGAATGAAAAGCTGAACGGGCTGCTTGTAGGTGTAGTTTTCAATTGAGGGGTTGAGCTCGTACCCCATATCTGTGAGAATCTTGTGCATTTCGTGGCCGTAGGGCATATCCTCACCGTTGATGCGAAGGGAAATATCCGGGTCCATAATAAAGCAGGTGGCACCCTTGGCCTTCATTTCGCCTTTCATAAAGGCGGTGAATTCCCTGAGAAGCTCAGTGTTGTTATAATCGCAGATAGCACCGCCGGGCGCGTACCAGATTTTGCCTGCAACGGGCAGAGAACGCTCCATCACAAGAGCGGCAAGCACTCTTTTTTCACCCTCAAAGCCACAGTAATAGGTGCAATTCCAGGTTGTTTTGACATTCTGCCAGGCGCTGCACTGAATATACTGTCCGCCGTTAGCCTCAAGAAAGCTGTCATAAGCCTTAAGATCGGTTTCAATTTTAAACGTATACATTTATATGCCTTCTTTCTTTTCTTTCAAAGCCTTAAGTACTTCTTCTTTTTCGTTAAAGGGAATTTTTTCTCCCCTGATTTTCATATATTGCTCGTGGCCCTTGCCTGCGAGAATAAGTATATCGCCTTTTTCTGCCATTTTAACTGCATAGTTCACAGCCTCAGCTCTGTCGGGAATAATCACATATTCTCCGCCTGCCTTTTTGCAGTAGCCGGCAATTTCTTCACAGATGCTGCGAGGGTCTTCGAAATCCGGGTCGTCACTTGTGATAACGGTGAAATCGCTCATATGACCTGAAACGGTGCCCAGCTCCTCGCGGCGGCATTCTGTTCTTCCGCCCACACTGCCGAAAAGAGTGATTATGCGCTTGTGCTCATAGTCTCTTGCAGTTTCGATAATGCTTTTAAGGCTGATGCCGTTGTGAGCATAGTCTATTATGACTGTAACATCCTCACTTTCTCTGACCAGCTCGCCTCTGCCTCTGACAAAAACCTCTCTGAGTCCCTTGAGGATATTCTCATCACTGACTCCGAATTCTTCGCCGAGTGCAACTGCAATAAGGGCATTGTGAGCATTGAATTCACCGGGCAGTGCCACAGTGAAGGTTTTTTCCTGACCCTTTGCTTTCATATCGAAGGAAACAGCAAGAAGGTTGCCGTCTCTGACCTTTTCAGCATTTTCCAGAATGTAATCCGAGCTGTTGTCGTAGCCGTAGGTTATAACCTGCTTGCCGCAGCATTCCCTGACCTTTTCACTGAAGGGGTCATCTGAGTTGAGAATTGCCTTCTCCGATAAGGGAAAAAGCTGTGTTTTCCAGTAGGCATATTCTTCAAAGCTTTCATGCTCGTTAGTGCCTATATGGTCGGGATAAAGGTTAATGAAAACACCGTATGAGAATTTTGTGCCCTCAACGCGGTGATGCTTGAGACCAAGGGATGAAACCTCCATAGCCACAGCCTTGCAGCCGCCGTCAACCATCTGACGAAGCATTTTCTGAAGTTCATAGCTTTCGGGTGTGGTGTTGACCGTGGGCAGCACAGTGTCACCGAAGAATGCACCTACAGTGCCGATTATACCTGTTCTGATTCCCCCTGCTTCAAGCACGAATTTTATAAGGTGAGCCGTTGTGGTCTTGCCCTTTGTGCCCGTTATGCCGATAACGCACAGCTCCTCTGAGGGATTGCGGAAAAAGTTGCAGCTGATGAGGGCAAGAGCGCTTCTCGTGTTTTTTGTTATGATTACTGTTGCATCAGCGGGCAGGTCAACCTCTTTTTCGCAAAGGAAGAAACGGCTGCCCTTTTCGTAGGCACTTGCAGCGTACCTATGACCGTCTGTGAAAGCGCCCACAAGGCACACAAAAAGGATGCCCTCGCCGCTTTTTCTGGAATCATAAGCGATATCTTTAATTTCACAATCTCTGAGGTTCGAGCAGGTGTAATCAAGCCCGTTTAATATTTCGGAAAGTTTCATGCTGTCTCTCCTGTCTGCTCTTCGAGAGCCTTCTGTCTTAATTTTTCTTTTTTTACCTCGGCTCGCATGGCAAGGTACGCGGCTCTTTTTTCGTGACGGTCCTTCCCGCCGATCAGGCCTGCGCGTCTGAAAGCTTCAATAAACATTGCTGCAAGAGCACCGCCGGTGCCGAGCATCAGGTCTGCCATGGTGTCTGTCAGACCGTGACTGTAAGGAGTCTGACCGTGCTGCATTGTGAAGCCGTAAAGTCTGTCCATGGTGAATTCGTAATATTCCCAGCCGACAAGAATTGAAACTGCAAAGCCCAGAGAAAACAGAGCCTGAACTGAAATTTTAATAGGCTCCTTTTCGCCTTGCATAATTTCACACAGCACAAAAGCACCGGTGCAGGCAAGATATCCTGCAAAAATGTGTTCGGGGATATCGATGCCGGTGAAATCTGTCCGAGTGTTGAGAGTTGTGCCCACAACACAGCCGAAGCAGATAAAAAGGTTAAGCAGAGTCTGCATATAGGCGGGCATTTTTGTTATAAAGCTGCGTCCGCCGAAAAGCTGAAACATATCCCACAAGTGGGTGAAAATAATGGCAAAGGTTGCCTGAATAAATTCTGAGGTGTAACCGTGAAGCATGCCCCAGACGCCCCATGTAAACAGCAGTGCGCGGCATACCCACCAGATTATCTGATGCACCTTTGACAGGTGCGGAATTCTTCTGAGTTTTTTCATTTGAGATATCCTTTCAGAAATCGCAGTTAGTTTTATGCATAATAAACTATTATAGCACAATAATACATAATTTACCACATATAAGAGAAAAAACTTTAATCTTAACTCCCGGGGCGAATATATAAGGGACACACTCTTAAAAAAACTTAAAAAAGTTGCAAAAAAACCAAAATATTTATATTAATCTACTTGAAGAATGAATAAAAATGTAATATAATGATAAAAAATTATGCGTTCATTTATTTGAACGTTTGAAAAGGAAAGGAAATCAAGTTATGGAAAACAATTCAAATAGCTCATGGAGCTTCTTAAAAGATGACATCATGAAGGGCCTTGCTATTGCTCTTGTTATCATCTTCCTGTTCTCAACCGGTAACATTCTCGGTTCACTCACAAACATCAGCACAAACAAGACTGATGAAGATACCGACGTTACTGTGTCAACAACAGCTCCCACTCAGGCACCTACACAGGCTCCCACTCAGGCACCCACACAGGCTCCTACTCAGGCTCCCACTCAGGCACCTACTCAGGCTCCTGCAGGTGACGATGGCACAACAGCTCCCACCCAGGCTCCCACAGATGCTCCTTCAACAGGCGCTCCTCAGACAAAGGCTGAAATCGTTGCTTACTTTAACGAAAGCGCAAACAAGGTTAAGACAGACGCAACAAAGGTTGTAAGAAATTACGAAGACCTCCGTCACAACGAAGAAAAGCTTGTTGTTCCCTCAGCTCTTCAGTCAGTTGGTTCAAAGCTTATCTCCACATTCCTTAAGAAGAACGAAACTCCCGTTGAATATGCTTCAAACGCTGATATCGTTGCTTCATATCCCGTTGCAGGCGAAACATGGGCAAGTAAGCTCACAGAAGCTGACGTTGCAGAAGCAACCTGCACAGACAACGGCACAGAATATGAAATCATGCTCAAGGTTAACACATCAACCGACCCCGCTGCAGGCACAGGCGCAGCAGCAGCTTTCTCAACCATCAGAACAGAAGACGTTATGGATGCTGCAGGCTTTATCGTACAGAGCTTCTCAGCTGAATACTATGACTGTGTAATCAAGTGCAAGATTGACAAGGCAACAGGCCACACCACATGGTCAAATTACACACTTCCCATTCTTCTCAGAGTTGAAGCTAAGCTTATGGGCACACTTCATGCAGAAGTTGGTATGACATTCGAACACGACTACACAATTACATACTGATTAAAAACATGATAAATAAAGGACACGGCTATACCGTGTCCTTTATAGTTTGCCCTTAAAGAAGGAAGCTGTATGCTTCTTGCTGATGCTCTGCAAGCAAGACTATAATAAATAAGAGAGGCACGGATTATCCGCGCCTCTTTTTTGTAATGTAAAGGGGTTATAATGCTTTTGCTTTTATTCGGTGATAACCTCTTTGAATGATGTTGCAAGACCTGCAAGACCCTGAATTTCTGAGGGGATGATAATCTTTGTTGCCTTGCCGTCTGCAGCTGCCTGGAATGCTTCAAGAGCACGAAGCTTGATAACTTCTTCACTTGCACCTGCTTCGTTGAGAAGACGGATACCCTCTGCAGTAGCCTGCTGAACCTTGATGATAGCTTCTGCCTGGCCTTCAGCTTCAAGAATTTTTGTCTGCTTCTGAGCATCTGCGCGAAGAATTGCTGATTCCTTTTCACCTTCTGCAAGAAGGATTGCACTCTTCTTTTCACCCTCTGCCTTGAGGATTGATTCACGGCGTTCACGTTCTGCCTTCATCTGCTTTTCCATGGCGTCCTGAATCTCTCTGGGAGGAAGAATATTCTTGAGCTCAACTCTGTTAACCTTGATGCCCCAGGGATCTGTTGCTTCGTCAAGAATGGAGCGCATTTTGCTGTTGATGATATCACGTGAGGTGAGAGTCTGGTCAAGCTCAAGCTCACCGATGATGTTACGAAGAGTTGTTGCTGTGAGGTTTTCAATAGCTGTGAGAGGATGTTCAACACCGTAGGTGTACATCTTCGGGTCTGTAATCTGGAAATAGAGAACAGTGTCAATCTGCATTGTTACGTTATCCTTTGTGATAACGGGCTGAGGCGGGAAGTCAACAACCTGCTCCTTAAGTGAAACAACCTTTGCTACCTTCTCAATAAAGGGTATTTTGAAGTGAAGACCAACTGTCCAGGTTGTCTGATATGCGCCAAGACGTTCAATAACGAAGGCCTTTGCCTGCTGAACGATGCGGATGTTTTTGATGAGTATTGCAATTGCAATAACAAACAGAACAACTAAAATGATAAAACCAAAACCTAAATCCATAATGTAATCTCCTTTAAATATTATTTTTTGCTGTTTACTTTACTATAAGCTTTACGCCTTCAATTTTTACGGCTGTGACGACTGTGCCAACGGGAATGTTTTCTCCGTTTTCACTTCGCGCCGACCACTCTTTACCCAGGCACTTCACTGCGCCCGTACCGTCAAGATTGTTTATATCCTGTGTAACCGTACAGGGCTGACCGATAACCATATCGGCGTTTGTTGCCTGATGCTTGCTTTTATTGAAATATTTTTTTGCAAGAGCCCTTGTGGGTATCAGAGTCAGAATTGTAACCACAATAAACAGAATTATCTGTAACCATATCGGGCCTTTTGCAAGTGACACAATAAGAGCAGCCAAAGCACCGAAAGCGAACCATATAGTGACAAGATTAACTGTAACTGCTTCAACAATAAACAGCGAAATCATTGAAACCAGCCAGAAAATTGTCATTTCCTTCACACTCTATTCCTCCTTTACATTTCAATAATATAATACGCGATAACTTTTGTCAACTTATTTTTCTTTTACGGCAAAGCATCGCACCCTCCAAATTTTAACAGTGAAGGCGTCAATCTCATTTGGATTGTCTTAATTATAACTCAGCTTTAAAATATAATAAATGACAAATTCAGAAAAATAGGCAGTCTTATTTCTCTTTGGAGAGAAAATTATCCCTGAGTAATTTTCTGCTTGCGCTTTTCATATTCCTGTTTATCAATATGCCCCGTTGCAAGCATTTTTTCGCACCACAGCTGAAGCGCCTCAGTGGTGACGGAAATATGCTCGAGCTTCTGCTGAATGCGGATAAAGTCATCCATTTCAAAGGAATCGATTCTGCCGTTGTAGGTTATTTCCACAAGACGGTCTTTTTCTGCATGCATTGAGTTGAGATAAGCCAGCATTTCCAGCACAATATCTGAAAGCTCAGACAGCTCTATTTCAGGCACATATTCCTGGCCTATAGGACACTGCCGAGAACAGTAGTGATTGCACAGATGGGGAGCCTTATAGCCCCTTGACATTATAAGAATATCCTCAGGGTGAGGGATAATTCTTTCGTTTTCAATTTTTTCGATGCGCTCAGGAGAAATGCTGCCGAGCACCTCACTGGCCTTTTCTCTTGTCAGATTAAGATTTTCTCTTGTAATATGGTATATGTTTTTGTTTTCTTTGATTGATGCTCTTGCCATAACAATTCTCCCGGATAAATATTTCATAAAAATTATATCATTGATAGACTTTACAGTCAAGAAAAAAGGTCGCTTTAAGTCTGTGGCAAAGTTTTCTATGATGAATAAACTGTTATTGAGAAAAAAATGAGGCTTTTAGTTTTGCAGGAGGTTTTTTATGGCAAAAACATATTGTTCTTTTCTTGGTGCAAACACACCGTCGGGCTTTGTGAGCCTTTTTGATGAGCTTTATAATCCCTATGAAAGCTGCAGAGTTTTCATAGTCAAGGGAGGTCCGGGCACAGGCAAATCAACTCTGATGAAAAAGGCAGGCAGCTATTTTCATAAAAAGGGGGAGGATGTTGAATATGTTTACTGCTCAAGCGACCCCCACAGCCTTGATGCCCTTATTGTGCCTGAGAGAAGGCTTTGCATAGTTGACGGTACCGCGCCGCATGTGGTTGAGCCGAGATTTCCGGGTGCAGTTGAAAACATAGTCAACACGGGTGATTTCTGGCGCAGTGAAGTTCTTGCAGGCAAGCAGCAGGAAATCAGGAGCCTGACTCTCGAAAACTCAATTTATCACCGAAGAAGCGCAGCCTACCTTTCGGCGGCAGGCAGCATAAATGCAGAATCGCTGCGCCTGACGGAAAAATTCATTGACAAGGATAAGATTAACGGCTTTGCCCTGAGGTTTGCTCAGCGCGAACTTCCTGTGAGAAAAACAGGGCAGCCCGGCAGACGCAGCAAGCGCTTTATCTCTGCTATAACTCCTGAAGGCCGCGTTTTTCTTGATGAGGCTGTTACATCAAGGGCAACGAGAATAATTGCCGTTGACGATGAATACACCCTGGCATCTTCACTGCTTGTTGACAGAATAGGCGAAGAGGCAATCAGAAGGGGATATGATGTTATTTTCTGTCACTGCCCGATGAAAGCAAAAATGCAGTGCGAACATATTATAATCCCCGAAATCAGGCTTGCCCTTGTTACGGTGAAAACTGCACACAAAACCGACATAAGCTTTGACAGAGTTATTCATGTGAGAAGATTTTTGCACGACGGCATATCGGACTATGGCTGCAGCCTGAGATTTAACCGAAGACTTATCAATGAGCTCACTGCACAGGCTGTGGAATATCTTCAGAAAGCCAAGGCAACTCATGACAGACTTGAAAAGCTTTATGCCGGGGCTATGGACTTCGCTTCTCTTGATATATATTGTGAAAATTTGATAAAAAGTATTACTTGACGGTGTTCGTTCATAGTTTGTTCATTCTTTAACGAAAAGAAAATGCTATACTGATTTTTAGCGATAAACGCAAAGAGATTTATTAGTTATATTGGAGGATGTTAAACATGTCAAAGTGTTGGTTTGATTACAAAACCGTAATTGTTTCAGGTGCTTCAAGCGGTATCGGTAAGGGCCTTGTTGTTAAGCTTGTCAAGGACCATGGCTGTAATGTTATCGGTATTGCCAGAAATGAGCAGAGACTCCTTTCTCTCAAAGAAGAGCTGGGTTCACTCGGCTACAAGTTCACATATTATACCTTCGACGTTTCACTCAAGGAAAAGTGGGCAGAGTTTGCAAAGACTCTTGAAGAAAATGATATCAAGCCCGACATCCTTATAAATAACGCAGGTATACTTCCCAAGTTTGACCGTTTTGAAAACTATACTCTTGAAGAAGTTGACAAGGCTATGCAGATTAACTTCTATTCATGTGTATATTCAATGAATGAGCTTATGCCCATCATTATGCGTTCAGAAAATGCAGGCATCGTGAACGTTGCTTCTTCTGCAGCACTTTGCTCACTTGCAGGCACATCAGTTTATTCAGCAAGTAAGGCTGCTCTCAAGAGCTTCACCGATGCTGTTCGTGAAGAGCACAGAGATAAGTGCTATTTCGGTCTTGTTTGCCCCGGCTTCACAAAGACAGATATTTTCCGCAACCAGTCAGAATCAACCGATAAGGCACAGAAGGCAATGGATATGGTTTCATCCGATTGTGATAAGATGGTTGACTGGATTATCAACGGCATGTGGAAGAAGAGAGAGGATATGATCTTCGGCGTTGACGCATATCTTATGGATATCGGCAACAAGCTCTGCGGTACACTTTGCTCAAATATTGCAAGCAAGGTTATGAAGATTTCAGGTCTTGGCATGTTCAAGAGCATTTTCGAATAATAAAAACAAATATTAAAGAGCTGCACTCTTTGGGAGTGCAGCTCTTATTGTTTCAGAATTAATATGTGAATGTCCAGTTTTCTTCAAGGGCGCCTTCAAATGAAGCGGTACCCTCCATGCCCAGAATCTTTGTGGCACCGTCACCGTTCATGGCAACTCTCTCTTTAAGGGCGGTTATGTTTCCGCTTGCGTTGTCAACGGTGAACTCAATTGTTGAGGCAGGGTAATGCATATCTCCCCTTGTGACGGTGATAGGCAGATCCAGAGATGTTATGTCAAGATAGCCCAGTGTAACATCGTGATAGGGGGGCACAGGGTTTGCTATGGTTGTGTTTTCTGCCACAAGGGTGACATAATAAACGGTGCTGCCGCCCTGAACCTCGGCTCTGACATCAGCTACGGCAGGTGCTGTCAGTGAGAAATCCTTGCCCTTTGGCGGGATAACGTCTCTTGGCACTACGGGGTTGCCGTCTGCGTTCACGCTCTGACCGCCAGCAAAGGAATAGCTTTCCTCAGGGGCGAGGTCATCGGTTATTCCGTTGATAACGCCGTTTATTGTGTTTATAGCTGAAGGAACGGAGCAGTCAACAACATTGACATAAACACTTGCTGTTTTGTGCGCCTGCATATTCTGTGCGCTTCTGAGCTGATTCATATATTTGTTGACATCAGCTATAAGCTCATCCTTTGATTTATCAGCGGGCTTTGACTGCACCGGAGGCTGTGTGCTCTGAGTTGGTGTGTTATCGGGTGCCTGGGTTACATCAGGCTGATTTGCAGTGGTGTTTTGTGTCTGATCGGGTGCCTGTGCTGTGGGAGCCTGTGTATGCTGCTGGCTATCCATAAATTTTTTCTTTTCGACATAGCTGCCGATTTCGAAGCCCATAACAAAAAACCAGACAGCTAAAATAACAGCAATAACAATTTTAACTTCTTTTTTCATTCTGCTTGCTCCTTTATATATAATTGTATGCTGAAAAATGACTATTAATAAAATACTACCCCACGCAAAATTTGTCAATAGCAAGGGTATAAATATAAAGTGAATTTTTGATTAATTCATCACAGCTCAATAAGCTCATATTCCCTTGTACCTATGCCAAGTGCGGCAGCCGCTTCTATAGTGTGAATTCCGTTTCGTGATTCAATTCTTTCAATAAGATGGTCCTTGCCCTTATCATCTGAGGAATAAACAAGGTCAATGCATGCCTGGTCAATTGCAACGGGGTCGGTGGATATGAGCATGCCTATATCCTTCATGCAGGGGTCTTCTGCAATAGCGCAGCAGTCGCAGTCAACGGACATATTTTTCATAACATTGATATAGACTGTCTTGTCACCGAAATAGCTGACCACACTCTGTGCAGCATCCGCCATTGACTCAAGGAAGCTGTCGTGGTCTGCTGTCCAGATTTTTTCGGGTTCGCCTGCACCGTGAATATATGCCTTGCCGAAGGATGATGCCATGCCGATTGAAAGCTGCTTGAGCGCTCCGCCATAACCGCCCATAGGATGTCCCTTGAAGTGTGAAAGTACAAGAAGAGAATCATATTTTGCGGTGTTTTTGCCGATGTAGTTTTTCTTTATGCGCTTACCCTCGGGAATTTCCAGCACCATATCGGGGCCTTCACCGTCAAGAATTTCTGTGGGGAAGTGTTCACTCCAGCCGTGTTTGCGAAGGGTCTGCAGGTGCTTTTCGGTTGTGTTTCTTTCACCTGCATATGCGGTGTTGGTTTCCACTACAGTACCGCCGACGGTGTCAATTATTTCCTTCCAGAAATCCGCGGTGAGAAAATTCTGATTACCCACCTCACCGCTGTGCACCTTAACTGCAACCTTGCCGGGTAGCTCTTTGCCAAGGGCATTCCAGAGCCTGAGTACACTTTCGCTTTCACAGTTTCTTATAAGATAAACCTTTTTCATAAAATCACCTTTTAAAATTATCTTTTCTATTACATTATAAAATTATAAATAAGAGATGTCAAGTTAAGCTTAAAAATCGCACTTTTTCCTTAAAATGCCCTCGCAACAAATTGTAGCATAGGTTTTTTCTGTTTTTTAATGACTTTTAAAGTTATTTATTGTATATTGAAATCAAGGAGGTGAGAACTATGTAAGCGCCAAAAACCAAAAACTAAAGTTCAAGGAGATAAACAATATGAAAAACTTCAGACTTAAAGAAACTGATGTTGCCGTTATAGGCGTAATCATAACTGTCATATTATATGTTATGAATGTTATCGGCACCGGCGTAATAGTCGGCGGTGATGTGGGACACATCGGCACGGGAATTCCTTTCTACGGATTTTTTGCTCCCATTCTGTTTATAGCTTTTGCCGCATTTGTCGGTTATTATACAAAACGAAATGCAATGAAAAAGGCTTTTATTGCATTATATGTGACATTGCTTTTGCCGTTTGTAGCAGAGGCGGTACTTATACCGGTGGCTTCCGGACCTGTCAGTACACCTTTAATTGTTATACCTATGTTTTTAGCTATGCCCCTGAATTCTTTAGCTACCTATCTTTTTGATGCTATAGAAGAACTGGCATATGCTCTGCACATAAACAGTGACTTTTTGGCCGGAGCAATTATCCCTGCTTCATTACTTCTGCCTTTAGCAACGGCTCCTATTGTCTACAGATTTATACCGGAAAAAGGAGATGAATAAAATGAAAAAATTAAAAGAAAGCGATGTTGCCTTTTTAGGTGTAATCATAACTGTGGTATTATATGTTATGAATGTTATCGGCACAGGTGTAATAGTCGGTGGTGATGTGGGGCACATCGGCACGGAAATTCCATTTTACGGTTTTTTTGCTCCCATTATATTTATAGCTTTTGCCGCTTATGTCGGTTATTATACGAAAAAGCATTCAATGAAAAGTGCTTTTATTGCAACCTATGTGACCTTGGCTCTGCCTTTTGCTGCCTATCCTCTCGCTTTCATTTTTAACGGAACACCGCTTTTACTTATACCTATATATTTATGTATGCCTGCAGGTTCGTTGCTTCATTATCTTAGCGATGAGATATGTGACCTTATGGAAGTGCCCACTTATGAGGCTACGTGGCTGATGTTCCTTTTGATAGTGGTTCTGCTCATACCGATAATTGTTGCACCTGTGGTTTACAGATTCACGAAGTCAACTGAAGAATAAAATTAAAGGAGCTGCCCCCAGGCAGCTCCTTATTATGTTTATCAGCCTACGCTGACAGGGTCTTGCGGCAGGATGTTATAAAATTTCCCGTCTGATGAAGCCATGCTTATGGGCACATCGGGCACAAGAAGATGAATGCCTGCTATGAAGTTGTTGCTGTTTTCACCGGGGAAGCCGACGACAAGAGTCATTGGCTTTCTTTTTGCCATATGAGCACTGACGGTTAGAATGGGGTCATCGCTGAAATAAATTGCCACTTCACCGTTGTTACTCTTTGCCCATTGATACATTTTTTCCAGAATATCCGGTTCGATTTTATATTCCCCCTGTTCAAAAGGC
The DNA here is from genome assembly GCA_045592465.1 of Acutalibacteraceae bacterium. Lineage (GTDB taxonomy): Bacteria > Bacillota > Clostridia > Oscillospirales > Acutalibacteraceae > UBA6857. The sequence goes on from JAZNUW010000029.1 coordinate 13,862, forward strand.
AGAACAGAGATCACTTCTAATTTTGCGTCGAGGTTTTCTGCAATAGCTTTACCTGCTTTTACGAGATGTTTTGAAGACTCCTGCGGTGTTACACAAACAAGAACAGTTTTAGTCTTTTTCATGGAAAGTTTACCTCCTTTTCCACTTATAGTATATAAGGTCTGCTTTAAGCAGACTTAAAACCTTCCTTTGCTATTATATTAGGCAGTGAGGTGTATTATTTGATTTTATTAAATTAATCTTCAGTTGTTGACAAATATATTTCCCTATGCTAATATTTAAAAGATAAATCAGTGAAAAAACATCAGGGGGCAGAACAGTGAAAGTGTGGACATACCGTTACTATGAACATAAAACATAAGCTGCCGATATGATGAAAGAAACTGATTATTATATACATGGTTGTTTTATCGTCGGAGGTAATCCGGCGACTTTCTTTTTTTGGAGGTGATTGTTATGTGGAGACCGCCAAGGGACCCGAATGTAAAGGTGCCCGTATTCAAAAATATTATGTATGCTCTGAAGCTTGTATGGCAGAGCGATAAAAGACTGCTTATAGGCGATATTATCAACGGCCTTTCGGGAAACATCTTTGGTTTATTTGTTCAGAACATACTTTTTCTCAAGGTGCTTCTTAGCATTCTCGATAAGGGCAGCAGCTTCAGGGATTATTTCTCTGCCCTGGTTATGTTTTTGCTTCTCTCATTGTTTCTGCTTGCGACAACCTGGTTTTCCAGTTACATTGTCAGTGTCTCGACAAAAAACGTGCTCAAAAAGCTGAACAATAAAATCTTTGATAAGGCAATAACTCTTGATGTGGAGTGCTATGAAAACCCTGAGTTTTATGACAAATATCAGCGCGCCACTAACGTGCTTGCCTGGAGTTATTTTGCTTTTGTGTGTCATTCTGTGGCAAGCATTATAACCTGTATTATATCTCTCGCGCTTGTTATAGGCACGGTCACAAGCATTGACCCCGCTTATCTTCTGTTTCTTTTGCCTGTTGTTTTTGTTTTTGTTATTGAAACGGCAAAGAGCAAGCTCGTTTATAAGCGCGATATGGAAATGACAAAAAACAACAGAATAAAAGCCTATATCCAGCGCACTGTTTTTCTCAAGGATTTTTCCAAGGATATGCGCACCTCAAATATTTTTGCCGTGCTTATGAAGCGCTTCAGGGCGGCAATTGACGGCAACGTTGAAATTTTAAGACGTTATGGGGTGAAGCTTTTTCTTTTCAGCATGGTCAGCTCTCTTTTCAGTGAGTTTATCCCTATTATCGGTACCTATGCATTCGCTACATATCAGTTTGTTTACACAAGTGCACTGACAGTTTCAGGATTTTCCGTTGTGCTTTCGGCAATTAATGCTGTCAGGGAGTCCACTCTGAACATTGCAAGAAACTTTGACGGCCTTGTGAGTATGGCTCTTTATTTTCAGAATCTCAGAGAATTTTTTGAATATGAGCCGAAAATAACATCGGGAGAAAAAATGCCCGATGAGCTTCAGAGTATAGAATTCAGAAATGTCAGCTTCAGATATCCCACAGCAGAAAAATTTGCTCTTGAAAATGTTTCCTTCACCATAAACAAGGGCGAAACCCTTGCGCTGGTGGGCGTCAACGGAGCAGGTAAATCTACACTCGTGAAGCTGCTTCTTCGCTTTTATGATGTGGCTGAGGGCGAAATTCTTTATAACGGCATCAACATAAAGGAATATGACCTGAACGCATACCGCAATATTTTCGGTGCAGTTTTTCAGGATTACAGAAACTTTGCCGTTTCCGTTTATGAAAATGTTATATGCCACGAATGCAGTGATGAAGAAAAGGCTGTGGCCCGGGAGGCACTTAAAAGAAGCGGAATATGGGAAAAGATATCTGCCTTCGAAAAGGGTGGCGACACTGTGCTGACAAAGGAGTTTGATAAAAACGGTGCTGGCCTTTCAGGCGGCGAAAACCAGAAGGTGTCTGCCGCAAGACTTTTTGCAAAGGACTTTCAGTTTGCCGTACTCGATGAGCCATCCTCCGCCCTTGACCCTATAGCAGAATATAAAATGTATGAAAACCTTATTGAGGTTACGGGTGATAAGACAGTAATGTATATATCTCACCGTCTGTCAAGTGCAGTGCTTTCCGACAGAATTATCGTTATAGGTGACGGCAGGGTACTGCAGCAGGGAAGCCACCGTGAGCTTATGGAAAGTGAAGGTCAGTATAAAGAGATGTTCACTCTTCAGGCTTCGAGCTATAAAGGCGAAAAGGAGGGAAACGGCAATGACTGAAAATAAAAAGAAGCATTCCACCTTTTCGAATATATTTTTCTTTATCGGACTGCTGTTCAGAATTTCTCCCACACTTGTTATTGGTGAATTCATAATGGGCATTCTCACCACACTGCCCACAAGACTCGTCAGTGTGGTAGGCCTGAAATATATAATCGATGTGGTGACTCAGGGCGAAAACCTCACGCGTATATTCAATGCGGTTATTCTTATTGCTGTTATTCTTGTGGGCAGCAAGGTCTTTGCCTGGATTTTTCAGGAGTTTTTCTGGAATATGGCAAGAGAAAAGGTCTATTACGGCCTTAACAGCATCCTTTATGAAAAGGCAAGACAGCTTGACCTTGAAAGCTATGACAACCCTGAATTTTATAACAGCTTTATTCTCACAATTGAATCCTCGTCAGATAACATAACCAATCTTCTCGGTCTTGTGAGAAACTATGTGGGCAACCTCATATCCTTTTTCACTATAGCAGGTGTGCTGCTGACTATTGACCCTGTGTGTCTTGTTATAATTCTGATTTTTATCGGCATTTTCCTGCCTCTGAGCAACAAAAGAGGCGATTTGCAGATGGCAAGGCGCAGAGATAACACCGAATATCACCGCAGAAGCGACTACTTCCAGAGAATATTCTATCTTCAGGACTATGCCAAGGAAGTGCGTATGAACAATATTCATCCCCTGCTTATGGCAAGGTACAACGATGCAGCTGACGATGTTATAGAAAATCAGAAAAAGTATTGGCAGAAAATTTCGGCAGTGTCCTTTCTGCAGGAAGCAGGCGTGCAGAGCCTTGGCTTTATGTTTGTGCTTCCTCTTTATCTCGGCTACTGTGTACTGGTTAAGGAAACTCTGTCGGCAGGTGACTTTGTTGCCGCCTTCAACGGAGCTTCGTCTATTGCTATGTCCATAAACTTTCTGACGGTGTGGGCTGTGGCAATTTTCTCAGAGAGAGGAAAGATGATTGAAAAGTACCGCGAGTTTCTTGCTGCCGATTTTAGAATCAAAGACGGCGAAAAGACGGCTGAGGTGGGTGAGCCCAAGGAAATTCAGATTAAGAATATGAGCTTTACTTATCCGGGCAACGAAGAGCCGACACTCAGAAACATAAACCTGACCATAAAGCCCTATGAAAAAATTGCACTTGTTGGCTATAACGGCGCAGGAAAAACAACCCTGACAAACCTGCTTCTCAGGCTCTATGATGTGAGTGAGGGCGAAATTCTCATTGACGGTGAGGATATAAGAAAATGCACAGTGAAATCTCATCGTGACAGATTTGCAGCTCTTTTTCAGGATTTTCAGCTTTTTGCCTGCACTGCAAGAGAAAATGTTGCTCTGAGTGATGACGGCGATGAAAATCGGGTCAGAGAGGCACTTCGTCACAGCGGCTTTGATAAAACACTGAAATTCGGCGTTGACACCGAGCTTCTCAGAGAGTTTGACGATGACGGTGCAATGCTTTCAGGCGGCGAGAGTCAGAAGGTGGCAATTGCAAGAGCTTTTTATAAAAACTGTCCCTATGTTATTCTCGATGAGCCTTCGGCAAACCTTGACCCTATTGCGGAATATAATCTCAATCAGGCTATGATAGAGGCCGCACAGCATAAATCGGTTATATTTATTTCTCACAGACTTTCCACAACAGTCGGCGCAGACAGAATTTATGTTATGGAAAAGGGTGAGATAATCGAAAGCGGAAACCATGAAGAGCTGATGAAAAAGAACGGCACTTATGCCTATATGTTCAATCTTCAGGCTGAAAAATATAAAGACTAAACAAAAAGGACATTCCCCGCAAAAAGGGAATGTCCTTAAGCTTTGTTATTCAGAAATAAGGCGGAAAACCTCATCGGTGTTATCTGCCGTAAATTCACAGCCTGCACAGAGCAGGTCTTCTTTTGTGCGAAAGCCCCAGGTGACACCGATGCATCTCAGAGAAGCATTGTGCGCAGTCTGCACGTCAACCTCACTGTCACCTATATAAATTGCAGTGCTGTCGGTTTCACCGAAACTATCCAGTGCCTTAAGCACGTTAACGGGATTCGGTTTTCTTTCCTCTTCACAGGAAACACCGATTGCCACATCAATAAGCCCCGGAAAATAATCCTCACACAGCTCTTTCACAGCCTCGTGGAGCTTGTTTGAAACAACTGCGGTTTTTATCCCTTTGTGCCTGAGGGCTGAAAGAAGCTCTGTCACACCGTCAAAGGGCAGTGTGCAGTCTCTCATATGCCTGAGATAATATTCACGGAAAACCTGAAGGCAGGCTTCATTGACCTCACATGAGGTGCCGTCGGGAGTGGCTCTTTCAATAAGCTTTTTAACACCGTTGCCGATGAAGCGTCTGACCTCGTCTTCGCTTCTCAGGGGAAATGCAAACTCCCCGAGAGCAAAGTTCACTGCATTATAAAGGTCATCCAGTGTGTCAAGCAGGGTTCCGTCAAGGTCGAATATTGCTAATGAATACATATTATCTGACGGGCTTTGTGTGCCAGATATCTCTTGCATAGTCGTTTATAGCGCGGTCTGCAGCGAAGCGGCCTGCACCTGAAATGTTGATAAGAGACATTCTGTTCCACTTTTCTCTGTCTTTCCAGGTTTCATCAACTCTTGCCTGAGCAGCTCTGTAATCAGCGAAGTCAGCAAGCACTCTGTAGGGGTCGTGGTTGATGATGTTGACAATTTCGGGGAAGTATTTGCCGTTGATGCCTGACTGGATGAAGTCGATAACTCTTCTGAGCTCGGCGTTGTTGTTGAAATAGTTCATGGGGTTGTAGCCGCTGACCTTAAGGTCAAGCACTTCGGGAGTTGTCAGACCGAAAAGGAACATGTTATCATCGCCCACTGCTTCGTGGATTTCAACATTAGCGCCGTCAAGAGTGCCGAGAGTGAGAGCACCGTTAATCATAAACTTCATGTTACCTGTACCGCTGGCCTCTGTGCTTGCAAGAGAAATCTGCTCACTGATATCTGCAGCGGGCATAAGCTTTTCAGCCATTGTAACATTATAGTTTTCAAGGAAGAGTACCTTGAGCTTATCGTTGACATCGGGGTCATTGTTGATAAGGTCTGCAAGTGCGCAGATAAAGGAGATAATCTTCTTTGCCATAAGATAGCCTGAAGCAGCCTTTGCGCCGAAGATGTATGTGCGGGGCACATAGTCACCCTGAGGATTGTTTTTGATTTCCAGATATCTTGCAACAATCTGCAGTGCGTTGAGATGCTGACGCTTATATTCGTGAAGTCTCTTGACCTGAACGTCGAAGATTGAGTCGGGGCTGATAACGATGCCTGTTTCCTTCTTGACATAGGCAGCAAGAGCCTTTTTGTTGTTTTTCTTTATCTTTTCAATGTTCTTGAGAACCTTCTTGTCATTTTCAAAGGCTCTGAGCTTTTCCAACTCATCAGCACTATAAACAAAGCCGTCACCGATAAGCTCTGTGATATAAGCGGAAAGCTCGGGATTTGCCTGGCAGAGCCAACGTCTGTGCGCGATGCCGTTTGTGACATTCTTGAATTTATCGGGAGTGATATTGTAATAGGAGTTGAAGAGAGTATCCTTGAGAATCTGTGAGTGAAGTGCTGAAACGCCGTTGACACTGTGACAGGTTGCAACACAAAGGTTAGCCATCTTGACAACGCCGCCTGAAATAATTGCCATTTCTTCAACCTTTTCTGCACTGTGAGTGGTGTTCCAGATAAAGCTGCGATATCTGTTGTCAATTTCCTTGGTGATCTGATAAATTCTGGGAAGAAGGCTTCTCACAAGGTCTTCACTCCAGCACTCGAGAGCTTCTTTCATAACGGTGTGGTTAGTGTAAGCTGTAACGTTGGTAACAATCTTCCATGCATCGTCCCAGCCGTAGCCACACTCATCAAGAAGAATTCTCATAAGCTCGGGGATTGAAAGTGTGGGATGTGTATCATTGATGTGAATTGCATTATTTTCAGCAAGGTTATCAACACTGCCGTAATGGCGAAGGTGTCTGCTGACGATATCCTGAATTGATGCTGAAACAAGGAAGTACTGCTGCTTGAGACGCAGTGATTTGCCTTCGGGATGATTATCAGAGGGATAAAGCACCTTGCTGATAACCTCAGCCATAGCCTGCTGCTCAACAGCCTTCATATACTGACCCTGGTCGAAGAGTCTCATATCAAGAGAGGGAGCCTTGCTCTTCCAGAGTCTGAGAATTGAAATGCCCTTGCCGTCCTTACCGCTGACAAACATATCATAGGGCACAGCAATAATGTCGCTTGTGTTTCTGTATTCTACACTGTGATACTGATTATCCCAGTTATCGATAACCTCGCCGCCGAAACGTACTGTGAAGGTATCCTTCTCACGGGGAGCGAGCCACACCTCACCGCCGGGGAGCCAGAAGTCAGGAAGCTCAGTCTGCCAGCCGTCAATAAGCTTCTGCTTGAAAATGCCGCACTCATAAAGAATGCTGTATCCCATGCCGTAATAGCCCTGTGTTGCAAGAGCGTCAAGATAGCAGGCTGCAAGTCTTCCCAGACCGCCGTTGCCGAGACCTGCATCAGGCTCACAATCATAAAGCTTATCGAGCTTGATGCCGAAATCCTTAAGTGCATCGCCGAAAACCTTTGTCAGGTTAAGGTTATAAAGGTTGTTTTTAAGTGAACGGCCCATAAGGAATTCCATGCTCAGATAATAAATCTTCTTTGTGTTGGTCTTTCTTTCTTCGGCTCTGAATTCGCGCAGACCCTCATGCATCATTTCTCTGACAATGAGTGCAACTGCCTTATAATACTGTTCGTTGGTTGCTTCCTGTGTCGAAACACCGAAATAATGTGAAAGCTTACCGGAAATCAAATCTTTTGCTTGTTTCTTTGTAAGTGAATAATTCATACAAAACCTCCAAAAAATTTTATATAAAACATAGTTTTTTTCTATTTATATGGTTATTTTATACTAAATTTTACGAAATTTCAATAGTAATAAATGAAAATGGTGAAGTATGTTATTTATAACAGAAAAAAGTTGCCTTTTTAGTGCGATTTAACGATAAAAAAAGCAGGTTTCCGATTTTCTTCAGAAACCTGCAGGATTATTTTGACAAAAAGCTTTCGGTGATGCGGATTTTAAGGGCGGAAAAAACTTTGGTCGCCGCTTGTTTAACCGCGTACACTTATATTATTTCATCATTCTTCTGATTACAGCTTCGCAGTCTGCCTTATCCATAATTTTGGGAACGGGATAAAGAGGATTGCCTTCCTTGAGAGCTCTTTCAACGATAACGGGAATATCCTTTTCCTGAACCATATCAAAGCCGTCGGGAATATTCATATTCTTGTTGAGAGTCTTGATAGCCTCAATGAATGCCTCTGCCTTTTCCTTATCAGTGCCGTCTGTCTTGACGCCTGCGATAACTGCAAGCTTAGCAAGGCGCTTGTGAGCAGTTTCACCGTAATATTCAAGAACATAGGGAAGGATAACAGCATTTGCAAGACCGTGAGGTACGCCGTACTGGCCGCCAAGGTTGTGAGCGATGGCATGAACATAGCCAACGTATGCTCTTGTGAAAGCCTGGCCTGCATAGAATGAAGCCTTGAGCATTGCATCTCTTGCTTCGATATTTTTGCCGTCTTTATAAGCTGTTTCGATGTTTTCGAAAATCATCTTTGTTGCTTTTTCAGCATAAGCCTCTGTTGACTTAACATTGCTCTTGCCTATGTAAGCTTCAACTGCATGGGTGAGAGCATCCATACCGGTTGTTGATGTGATGTGAGGGGGAAGACCTACTGTAAGCTCAGGGTCAAGAACTGCAAACTTGGGCTTGAGTCTGGGGTCGTTGATTGCGTTCTTTTCGTGAGTTGCTGTGTCTGTTACAACTGCTGCAAGAGTGGTTTCTGAGCCTGTGCCTGCTGTTGTGGGCACTGCAAAGAAGGGAGGAAGCTTGTGATGAAGCTTGAGCACACCGCGCATCTTTCTGACAGAAATTTTGGGGTTGGTGACTCTTGCTGCTGCTGCCTTAGCGCAGTCCATGGGTGAGCCGCCGCCGAAAGCGATAACGCCCTGGCAGTTGTTGTCAACATAAAGCTGACGTGCATCCTCAATGTTTTCAATTGAGGGGTTGGGCTGAGTGCCGTCATAAACAACATACTCAACACCTGCTTTTTCCATTTCTTCAAAAAGGGAATCAAGAAGATGGATGCCCATAAGGCCTTTATCTGTTACGATAAGAACCTTTTTGAGACCCTTGTTCTTGATGAATTCGGGGAGCTGCTTAATTGCGCCGGGACCCTCAAGAAGAGTGGGTTCTGACCAGTCAAAGATGCACATAGCAACTCTGAAGGTCTGCTGATAAACTCTGTAAAAAGCTTTTTTTACTTGCCACATAGTTATTTTCTTCCTTTCAAATGAAATGTTGCAATATATATATTACTATTTTTTCCTTATTATTGCAAGTGCAAAAGCCAAAGTTTTAGATCTGTTGTCTGATTTTTGTCAAATTTTTTCAGCAAAGCCTGAGAATATTTCTTTCGGGAATGATAAAAATATAAACGGATATCCGATTAAGAACAAAGGAGTCAGAAACCTTGAAGAACAACAGCACAGATAAAAAGCAATCCAGAAGAGAGAACACCGACACCCATGTTGTCAATCCCGCGAAGTCTGCCGATCCTCCTCAGCCTCAGGGAAAGAACAACAATAAGGCTGACAGCAAAAACAATAACACGGTTAACTGAGATTTCTCTCTTTGAAGAGGGCTGCATTTTGCAGCCTTCTCTTTTTATGTTTACATATTTTTCTTTGACTTGACAGCTGTGGCTATGCTATAATCTAATTGTTAAACTATATTTAAACACTCTACACAGATTGTTAATCATTATACTCTATCATACTGATTCGGCCCGGATAGATTGACAGGAGGATAATATGGATAAATATATTGAAGCCGTAAAAGGCTTTTTTGACAGAATAAATGATTCTTATATACTCAATCCCACCAAGAAAATGATAGTTACAGCGTTTTGTGTTATAACTGCCGTTGTCTGCGCAGTGTCGGGAATTCTTGTTATAGGTGAGGTTGTCGGCGATGACACGGCAACCACAGCAGAAATCTCAACAGAGGATATAATTGCTTTTGTGCCGATAGAAGATGATGTGCCCATAAAGGCAAACCTGCTTTTTGCCCTTGAAGGCAACGAAAAGCTTGAGCTGCTCGGTGTTATACGTCTGGACTCTGCCGAAAAGGCAATCAGGGTTTCACTGATAGATTCAGATACTTATTGCAGCTTCAACAATCTCAGCGGTACAATGAACGAGCATTATTCAGAAGGTGGCTATCAGCAGCTGGTGTGGGCTGTGGGTGAATATGCGGGAATAAGCATAGAAAGATACATTCTGGCTGATTATTCCTCATTTAAGAGCATTCTCAACCGCATAGGCGATATGACTGTGACCCTTGAGCATCAGGTTATCTGCGGTCAGGATGCGGCAAGCCTTGTTATTGAAGAGGGTCAGCAGGTGCTCGTGCCCGAAATGATGACCAAATATTTCGGCTTCCTTTGCGAAAACACAGATAAATACGGTGAGGAAATCGCTGCAACAATGATGAGATACGGCGAGGAGCTTTTCTGCAAAGACGGTGATGATTGTGTCGAGAACAATTTCAATGCCATAATCAGCACCTTCCGCACCGACATTTCAGCTCAGGATTATGTAACCTATAAAACCGCAATAAAGTCAATGGCAAATGCACAGATTCTTGGCGGCGTGGTGCTTGAAATGAGCCCCGAAAATCTCAGATAAATAATAAAAAAATAAACGGACACAAGTTTTTGTGTCCGTTTTTTTGTGTGTAATTTCTTATGCCTTGTCAGCGCAGCCGAGAACTGTTTCAATCTTGTGTGAAACAACGCCTTCAATAGCATCTCTTGCAGGTGTGAGATACTGTCTGGGGTCGAAGTGCTTGGGATTCTCGCTGAAGTGCTTACGAACAGCAGCTGTCATAGCGATACGGATATCTGAGTCAACGTTGATCTTGCAAACAGCCATTGATGCAGCTTCACGAAGCATATCCTCGGGGATACCGATAGCATCGGGCATTTCACCGCCGTATGCGTTGATTGTCTTGACATCTTCCTGGTTAACTGATGAAGCACCGTGAAGAACGATGGGGAAACCGGGAAGTTTTTCTTCAACTTCCTTGAGGATGTCGAAACGAAGCTGGGGCTTCTGGCCGGGCTTGAACTTGTATGCGCCGTGGCTTGTGCCGATAGCGATAGCAAGTGAGTCAACGCCTGTTCTTGTAACGAAATCATAAACCTGTGCGGGGTCTGTGAAGTTAGCATCTTCTTCGCTGACGTTAACGTCATCTTCGATGCCTGCAAGCTGACCGAGTTCGCCTTCAACAACACAGCCGTGTGCGTGAGCGTAATCAACAACCTGCTTTGTCAGAGCAACGTTTTCTTCATAGGGAAGGTGTGAGCCGTCGATCATAACTGATGTGAAGCCGCCGTCGATGCAAGCCTTACATGTTTCGAAGTCGGGGCCGTGGTCAAGATGAAGAGCAATAGGAAGACCTGTTTCTTCTGCAGCAGCCTTAACCATAGCAACAAGATAGCCATGTGAAGCATACTTTCTTGCGCCTGCTGAAACCTGAAGGATAACGGGTGAGTTGTGCTTCTTTGCAGCTCTTGTGATACCCTGGATGATTTCCATGTTGTTTACGTTGAATGCACCAACAGCGTAACCGCCCTTGTATGCATCTTCGAACATTTTCTTTGTTGTTACTAATGCCATTGTAGACACTCCTTTATAATAAATGTTTTTTTAATTTATTGATGTTAAGTATACTCTATTGCTCGGCTGTTGTCAAGCAGTAGGAGTATAAACAAGTGCGAAGCAGTGTGAACGGATTCTGCCGCCCATGACCTTGATTCTGAAATCGTAGCCTGTGATGACTTTTCCGCCCACATTGATGGTTGAAACGTAACCGACATCACTCTTGATAGCCTGGTCGTGAGTGACAATTGTCAACCATGTTGACGGGTCACCTGAAAGGGTTACGCCTAAATCTGAATTGCCTTCAACAAGAGATTTGAAATCGTCACTTGATATTGAATAAACACTCTTGAAGTCATCATCGAGATAATCGCCATAGCTCTTTCTTCCGCCTGCGAGATAGGGTACTGTTGTGCCTGAGGTGTTGCCCCATACATTATAATAGGAGGTTGTTGTACCTGCGCTCATAGCATGGAATGGAGTGAGTGCTGTTTCACCCTTGTGAGTGATATATAAGCCGCTTTCCATAACCTCATCAACAACGGAGTAAACAGTCTGTGAGGGTGTTGATGATGAAAATGCGTGAGCATCCTTTGAAAGGTTATAGCTGTAATGCTTTGCAAAGGTATAAATTGCCACACACTGTGCCTTGATAGCCTCCTTGTGGAATGAGGGACCCATTTCACTTTCAAGTGCTCTTGCAAGATATTCTCTTGTTTCATAAGCCTGACCTGCATAGGTTATCTTCTGGGGATAAGGGTCGCCGGTGACTATGGCAGTGTTGGCATCATAATAATAGTGAGCGAGTATCTGTGCCCATGTCCAGCCCTGATTTGCAAGATAGTTTGCACCGGTCTGGCTCATACCTACACCGTGTCCGTAACCGAAAACATAGAAGGTGAAAATACCTTTTGATGAAGGCTGAGGAGCAACTGTGGGTGCTGCAGAAACATCGGCAGCAGAGGGCTCGGGAGCAATATTGACAATTCCGCCTAAGGTTGTGCCGCCGAAGGGATCGGTTGTTGAGGGGAAGTTCTGATCCTGTGTCGGATCAGGGTTGTTGACGTTTATGTCATTTGTGGGCGGTACGTTTGTGGTAGGCTCGTCCTTATCGAGAAAACCGAAAACTATAATAATGGGAGCAATAAGTGCAACAAGAATAACTGCCGCAGCAATTGCTATCATTTTTTTATCAGGCTTCTTGGTTTCGGGCTTTGCCGGTACTGCAGAAGTCTTTTCTCTGCTTTCGGTCTCAGTTCTTCTGACAACCATATCACAAAGAAGAGTCAGTGCGTGGGGAAGAATAACGCCTAATTTATCAGGGTCGCTGATATTTATCTTTTTAGCTTTGGCAGATTCTGAGTCAACAAAAGCAACATAAACAAAGTATGAGGTGTCGCCCTCAGCATTTTCTGTTGAATAAATGTCAGAAACCGCACCGCCGAAATCAGTACCTACGCTTAGCATAGCCTCTTTTGCGTGACGGATAACAACTGCGCTTTCACTTTCTGCAGTGCCCGGCTGGTCTGATTCCTCGTCATTGATTTCGATAAACTTGACGGAGTCTGTGAGATAATCGATTCTGTCATAGAGATTATAAACCCACATTGAAGCTTCACTTGTGACAAGTGCTATTGATTTTTCTGAGTCTGAGAGAGCTTTGACCATATCCGAAACGGCAGGCTCAAGATCAAAATCGGGCATAATGATTTCGTTTTCCACGCCCTGCTGCTGAAGCTGCTCTTCTCTGTCAAGCACCTTTTCTGAAAATGCAGAAAGCACTGAATCGATTCGGGTGAAGTCAAGAGGTACGCAGGTGATTCTGCCTGATAAGGCCTGAGCAGAGAAGCCGCTGTAAAGACCGTCTTCACTGATAAGAGGGACAGAGCCCTGCATAATAAGGCTGTGGCCGGCAGTGTCTATATCTGAAAGGGAGTCGCCTGCAAATTTTGCTATAGCCTCTGCAATTTCACTTGATGAAAGCTCACCGTAGCCGATTTTGCCTGTTACTGCACGTTTAACAAGATTATAATCGTTATTATCAGCGGCAACGAGAACATGCTCACCGTCTTCAAGGGCGGTAATCATCGAGTCAAGAAGCTCGTCATAGTTTGCATATTTTTCAATGTTTTCTTCAGCAAGTCCCTTTTCTTCAAGGGTAAGACAGATTTTGAAAACTGTATCTGATGCAAATGCTGAAAGCTCATTTAAAATAAACAGTTTCATTGTTTTTACCTCCAAATTTATTCTTAACGCTTATCCTACCTGCCACTGACTGGCATTTTTATAAGGGTTGGTTTTTATTTTTTTAGCAGTGTAATATGCCTGGGGGTACCTTGGATTTGAATTGACAACTGCCTTTGATGTGTCAACACCTGTGCTTTCTCCCGGTCTTACAAGACGGGCAACAACAACAAAACGCGCATCCTCAAATTCGTGTGAGCAGGTTGAAAGGGTGAGAATTCTGTCTGTTGCAACAACATCAACACCTGTGTCATAAAGAGAGCGCTGCGAAAGCTCGTTGAGATAAGCCGAGAAGCGGTCATAGGTGCTGAGGCTCGTGAAATAATAGGGGAAAACATAGTTGCCTATATCGTCCTTGCCGTAAGCATTGGTGATGAATGCTGCAATAATCTTCCAGTGATAATCTCTGTAAAGAGTGTTGAAGGTGATGACGGGAGCTTTTCTGAAGCCGTCGATTTTCTTGTAGGCGTCAAGGGTGCCGAAAATAGTTTTGTTGTTCATATGGTGACCGAAAATCACCGTGTTCATATCAAGGGGCTCTATATTATTAAGATGTGTCACAAAGGGACAGCCGTATTTTGTGGTTTTGCCGTAGAAGTTTTTGTTAAGATAAACCTCGTCGTTATAAGACTGAACAACAGGCAGGTTAAGACCCACACCGTCTGCTGAAAGGTAACCTACAAAATCCTGGTTTTCTGCATAGAGCTTTGCGTATTTAAGCTGAATGTTTGCAGGGAAAATAACGCTCGGATATTCCTGCTTTATCTGTGCCCACTGCTGTTCAGGTGTGAGCTGAGGCTTTGTTGTGTCCTCTTCATTTTCGTCTTTTTTGTCGCCCTTTTTTGTGGTGGAGGGCTCTTCTATAATAAGGTTGGAGGCTTCCTCTTCCACATTTTCGTTCTGCTGAGCGAGTCTGAATTCGTTGATAAGCATTCCTGCTGAAATTATTATTGCGGGAATTGCAATTGCAAGTATAGTGCGTCTGATTATTTCATATTTTGAAAGCTTGCCCTTGCTCTTTGCAGGGGACTTTTTCTGTGAAGCTGAGCCTTCGGTCTGTGAAGATTTTTCGGAAGGTGCTCTTTCTTTCATAAGAGCGCTGAACTGCACTTCGTCGAAGTCAACCTCGTCAACCTCAATGTTTTCTTCCACAGAAAAGCCTGTGAATTTCGGGTTTTCGGGAACAAATGAAATTTCTTCAACCACAACCTCTTCGGGCTCTGTGAGCTCTTCACTGCGCAGACTTCCTTTTGCAAAGCTTGCACCCACCTCGGTGTTTTTTGCCGATGGGTCTGATGTGTCAAAATCCGGGCTCTGATAAAGAACTCGTGTGCCGGGATTCTGCTCACCGTTTGCTTCAGACTGTGCGGGTACCTGGGGAGGCTGAGGTGCCATCGGCATATAAGGCGCATAGGGATAAACTGGTATGCTCTGGGGGTAGGGCTGAGGTGCAGGCGCATAAACGGGCTGACCATTTGCGTCGGTGCCTACGGGAACATAGGGGTAGGCGGGCGGTGCACCGTAAACAGGCACGGCACCGTAGGGTGCAGGCTGAGGCTGAGCTTGCTGACGCTGAAGCTGTTCCTGCTGCATAGGTGTGGGAGTAACCTGTTTTCTCGGCCTTGTGGGCCCTGCAGGACTTTGCCGTTTTATCTCCGGAATATCGGGAGCGCCGGGCAAAGTGCCGTCTTCATAAATGTTTTTCATACTGCATTTTCCTTTATAAATTAATGGGGGTAATATTCGTAGTTATTTCTTGCCGAGCATTCTCAGGCGAAGCTCGTTGAAGGCATTTGAGGCGGCAACGTGACGGTTATAGTCACGGCAATTGTTGCCCTTGTGACCTGTGAGCAGCTTTTTGACTGTGGTGTCTTTGCCGTTTGCAACTGCTATATAGATAAGGCCTACCTCTTCCTCGTCGCCGGGGCCTGCGTAGCCTGTGATGCTCACACCGTAAGTGGCACCGGAAAGTCTTTTTACGCCTTCTGCCATTTCTTTTGCTGTTTCTTCGCTTACGGCAGTGAAGCTGTCAAGGGTTTTCTGCTTTACGCCGAGAAGTCCGTGCTTGATTTCGTTGGCATAGGATATGACACCACAGTGGAAAACCTCTGATGCACCGGGTACATCGGTTATTCTTTTGCCGCAGAGACCGCCTGTGCAGCTTTCTGCAAAGGCAACGGTCTGATTTTTTTCTTTAAGCAGAGAAACAACTGTCTGCTCGATGCTGTCGGTGTCAATGCCGTAAATGCTTTCGCCGAGTCTTGCTTTGATTATATCGATAACATCCTTCATGAGCTCTTCGGCTTTTTCTTCGCTTTCAGCCTTTGCCGTCACGCGCAGAAGAGCCTCACCGCTTTTTGCATAAGGCGCAACAGTGGGGTTGCTGCCCTCAAGCAGGTCTTCAACCGTTTCGGACATATAGCTTTCGCCTATGCCGAAGGTGCGGATGTTGTGGGAAACGATAACACTGTCTGTGAACTGCATGAGATATGGCTTTACGCTCTCACGGTACATGGGAATCATTTCTTTTGGCGGGCCGGGCATAATGACAATGATTTTGCCGTCCTTTTCAAGAATGAAGCCCGGAGCTGTGCCGTTTTTGTTGTCAAGTACCCTGCCGACGGTGGGAACGAGTGCCTGTTTTTTGTTGCACTCAGGCATAGGAACTATATTCTTAAGTTTAAAGTAGCTTTCGATTTTATTTAATATTTCACTGTCTTGAGTGAGGCTGATGCCGAAATACTTGCAGCAGGTCTCTTTTGTCAGGTCGTCGGGAGTAGGGCCGAGACCGCCTGTGAGAATAACTGTCTGTGAATTTTCAAAGGCATCGTCAAGAGCCCTAAGAAGTCTTTGCTCATTGTCACCTACTGTTGTATGACGCATAACGTTGATGCCCAGCTTTGCAAGCTCCTTTGAAAGGAATTGCACGTTGCTGTTGAGAATATCGCCTAACAGTATTTCAGTGCCGACACTGATAAGTTCACAGTTCATATTAAAAACCTCTTTTAAATATTATCAGTCAATGCTTTCATATCTGACTGTGCTGATAGCTTCCTCTATCATTTCACTGAAATCCACTGCGTTTTCAGCCTCTTCGATAAGCTCCAGAGTGGGTCTTGTTCTCGGATGCTTGGGAGTGAATACAGTGCAGCAGTCCTCATAGGGGAGAATTGATGTTTCGAAGGTGCCTATCTTTCTTGAAATGGTGATGATTTCATCCTTGTCCATACCGATAAGGGGACGGAAAACGGGCATTGTTGACACTGCGTCTGTGCAGGCAATTGCACCTAAGGTCTGTGAAGCAACCTGACCGAGACTTTCACCTGTTACCAGTGCACCGCAGGCGTCACGCTCTGCAAGTCTGACTGAAATTTTCATCATAAGACGGCGCATAATAATGGTGAAAAGCTCTTCGGGGCA
>JAZNUW010000030.1:0-10807 GCA_045592465.1 Acutalibacteraceae bacterium
GGCGGTTATTGTTTCGAGTATAACCTTCGGCATGGGGCATATAATAAATCTGTTTAACGGCTCAGGTGCAGAGCTTCTGCCGAATATTCTGCAGGTTATTTATGCAGCTGCGGCAGGATTTATGTTTGTGATGATTTATTACAAAACTAAAAGTCTTATCCCCTGCATTATGGCGCACGGAATTTTCAATGCCCTTAGTGTGTTTGCAAATGAAAGCGCATTGACGGTAACACAGAGGGTTATCTCCTGCGTTTTCCTGCTGATTATAAGCGGCGGATACGGAGCATATATCGCACTGAAAGTAAAGAACAAAAAGCAGTAAAGTTTTGTCGAACTTTTTCAAAAGTTCGTGGGGTACGGGGCAAAGCTCCACATAATAAAAACAGCAGAGCATTAAAACTCTGCTGTTATATTTACTTTTCAATAGCTTCATTTATCTGCTTTTCAATTTCGTCAAACGCTTTTTTATTTTCACTTATTTTAATTTTGCTTTTTCCGTAACTGACAAAAAGCAGTTCGATATTAAAATAAAAGCTTCTTTCCTCATCATTTTCTTTCTCAACAAAAATCTCTGCAACATAGGAATAATTTTCTTTCGGTCGGGTGTTAAAATCATCTTCATCAGTGAAGTAACTGCAACTTGCATCTATTGTTTTACCGTAAAGCGACGCCTTGCCTCCACAGTTTGCCACAACTTGTTTAAGAGAGTCTCTCATAAGCTTTTCTTTCTGCTTCACCTCTGTCAAGTCATATTTAATGGTTTTATCTTCACCTTTGGCAAAATGCTTTTTCAACCACGACAATGAATCATCTTCAATGCTTCCATCCCAGTATCTTTTTATCATTCTTACAGAAAGAGGGCTCTTAAAAATTTCAGATGTATGGAATATACTGTGATATTTTGAGCCTTTGTATACTCTCTCTTTTATAGGTATAATCTCATATTCCTTCCACAAGAAGTCGAGCAATAAGCTACGACTTGACCCACGGCTTTCTATTAGCTTTATTCTTTTAATTTCACTCCACTTAAAATATTCTTTTATAAAAGGCAAATAATAAATAGATATTCCCTCTTCATCAGCAATATATAATTTAGGAACAATAATAACACCAAAAACAAATAACAATGTCAAAAAGCTACCTAATATCGACATGCCTATATTTTTTTCAATTATTGTTCCTCTTGTAAAAAGGCCTACCAAAGCTGTTAATAACATAAAGAAAACTACTCTGTAGTCAAACGCAAAACTCTTTTTCATCTTTTTCTCCTTGGGTTATTCTTTCGCTTATTATATAACACAAAGCAGGCTCATTCAAGGGTCTGCTTAAATTTTTATCCGCACCCTCTCGGCGGGATAAATTTAAAGAGACGCGAGTTTCACCCGCGTCCCGATAAAAACTTTATCTTTATTATGCCCTCGCCGGGCATCGTCACCGAAGCGCCACCAGTGGTGGGTGAAGCAAGGTGAGGATGGCGCAGCGTTCAAAATTCATAGGCGCTCCAAGCCTTAATAAATTTTGGGAACCGCAAGAGGGAAAGCGTTACTTTTCTTATAAGAAAAGTAACCAAAAGAATTTTGCTTATTCCTTACCTTAGTCGCTGATTTTGCTCAGGAATGCTTGCAGTCTTTCTGTCTTGGGATTATTGATAATCTCCTCTGCCTTGCCTTCCTCGGCTATTACACCGTCATCCATAAACACAATGTAATCACTGACCTCTTTGGCAAAGTTCATCTCGTGAGTAACAATAACCATGGTCATGTTGCTCTTGGCAAGCTCTCTGATAACCTTGAGAATTTCGCCCGTAAGCTCAGGGTCAAGGGCACTGGTCGGCTCGTCAAAGAAAAGAATCTTCGGCTCAAGCGCCATAGCTCTGGCAATTGAAACTCTCTGCTGCTGACCGCCCGAAAGCTCGCAGGGATAGTTGTTTATCTTGTCGCTCAGGCCCATCTCACCAAGAAGCTTGAGCGCCTTTTCATCAATTTCAGCAAGAATCTGCTTCTTGTTCTGCTTGTAATCAGGTCTTTCCTTTGCCTTGAGCTTAACAGCAAGAGTCACGTTGTCAAGCACGTTATACTGGGGAAAAAGGTTGAACTGCTGAAAAACAAGACCGATTTTAAGCTGCTTCTCTCTTGTTTCCTTTGCCTTTTTCTTTGAATGGTCCTCACCGTCAAAAATCACATCGCCGTCAACGGTTATTTTTCCGCTGTCTGCTGTTTCAAGGAAGTTTATGCAGCGAAGAAGTGTTGTCTTACCGCTACCTGATGAGCCGATGATTGACAGCACCTCGCCCTCGTTAAGTGAGAAGGAAACGCCTTTGAGTACCTCGGTTTTGCCGAAGCTCTTTTTAATATCTTTAACTTCAAGTATTGCCACTGCATTTCCCTCCTTATGCTTTGAAATAGCTGAGCTTCTTCTCTATCTTGCCAAAAACAACTGTGAGAATTCCGTTGAAAATGAGATAGAAAAGGCCTGTGTAGAAAAGAGGCCAGAGAAGTCCGTCTGTTCTTATGAAGGTCTCACTGCTCCAGATAATTTCATAAACTGAAATTGTTCTTGCAAGTGAGGTATCTTTAACAAGAGTGATAATTTCGTTGCTCATAGGCGGAATAATGCGCTTGATAACCTGAAGAAGCACTACCTTGAAGAAGGTCTGGCTCTTTGTCATGCCAAGCACCTGGCCTGCCTCATACTGTCCCTTGGGGATGCTCTCGATGCCGCCGCGGTAAATCTCTGAGAAATAGCAGGCATAGTTGATAACAAAAGACACGATAACAGCAGTGAATCTGTCAAAGCATTCCCATGTTGCAAGCCACTGAATCACAACATTTGTGCTGTCAAGCTCACTTGCCCATGCACCTATAAGACCCGGTCCGTAGAAAATAACAATAAGCTGCAGCATCAGAGGGGTACCTCTTATAACCCACACAAGACCCTTTGAAAGTGCCTTCAGGGGAGTCCATCTGCTCATTGAACCGAAGGCGATAATCAGACCTAAGGGCAGAGCAAAAACAAGTGTGAGAATAAATATTTCAAGTGTTTTGCCGAAGCCTTCCATAAGGCTTTGTGTAACATTCCAAAACATAATTTTTACCTTTCTTTATTTCCCGAAAGAGTCATTGAAAGACAGAAGGCGTTTTGCGCCTTCTGTCTTTACAGTACGCTATAAGTTTAAAATCAGTCAGCGAGGTTGAGGCTGTATTTGTCAGCGATAGCCTGAAGTGAGCCGTCAGCCTTCATTTCAGCCATAATCTTGTTGATTTCAGCTGTAAGGTCTGAGCCTTCACGGCAAGCAATACCGTATTCTTCTGTTGAGAGCTCAAGGCCATATGCAAGGTTAGCATATGATGTGCCTTCGCCTGTCATTGACTTAGCCATTGTGATGTCGATAACGCAAGCATCTGCAACGCCGCTTGATACTTCAAGAAGAGCCTTAGCCTGGTCAAGAACACCTGTAACGTTTGTTGCGCCTAAATCTTTAAGCACGTTTTCACCTGCTGAGCCTGCTTCAACTGCAAATGTAAGATCCTTGATGCTGTCAACTGTTGTGAAGTCAGCAATCTTATCCTTCTTCATAACAAGAACCTGTGCGTTCTTGATATAGGGATCTGATACGCTTGAGTTAGCAAGAGCTTCGTCTGTGATTGTCATACCGTTCCATACGCAGTCGATTGTCTTAGCATCGAGTTCCTGGAACTTTCTGCCCCATTCGATGATGAAGAATTCGGGTTCAACGCCGAGCTTTTCACAAACTGCTTCAGCGAATTCTGTGTCAAAGCCTGTAAGCTCTTTCTTAGCTTCGTCAGCATAATAGTTCATGGGCTCATAAATTGTGATACCGATAACCATTTTGCCTGCTGCCTTGATAGCTGCAAGATCTTCAACTACTTTTGTTTCGTCGTTTTCTGTGCCTTCTTCTGCACCGTTTGTTGCTTCTACATTGCCTGAGGGACCTACGTCTGCGTTGGGGTCACCGTTGTTGTCGCCACAAGCTGCAAGGCCGAAGCAGAGAACTACCATAAGTACCGCCATAATAATGGCAATTGTTTTCTTTTTCATATTGATTTCTTCCTTTCGGGATTTATTTGTGTGATTTTCATCACTTTAGCGTGGTAATATATTAACACATTAACACGATATTGTCAAGACAAAAACAAAAAAACAAGGCGCAAAACTGCACCTTGCTTTTAATATGATTTTACTGCTTATTCAGCCTTCTTTTTCTTGCCGAGCACAATGTTTGTGATTATGCCGAGAATAAGTGCACAAGCGATAGCTGTGATTGTTACCTTGCCGATTGCAAGAGCCATGCCGCCGATACCTGTGATAAGAATAACTGATGTTGTGAAAAGGTTTGCATTGTCTTCAAGGTCAACCTTCTGAATCATCTTAAGACCGCTGACAGCGATAAAACCGTAAAGTGTGATGCACACACCGCCCATAACGCAGCCGGGAATTGAATCAAGGAATGCAACGAAGGGTGAGATGAATGCAATAAGCATTGAGAGTATCGCAGTTGTTGTTATAGTTGCAACTGAAGCATTTCTTGTGATAGCTACGCAGCCTACTGATTCGCCGTAAGTGGTGTTGGGGCAGCCGCCGAAGATAGCACCTACCATTGAGCCGACGCCGTCACCGAGAAGAGTTCTGTGAAGACCGGGATCTTCAAGAAGGTCTTTTTCAATGATTGATGAAAGATTCTTGTGGTCAGCAATATGCTCTGCAAAAACAACAAATGCAACAGGTACATAAGCAACAGCAACAGTTGCAAGGTAGGAAGCATCAAAATCCTTGACACCCTTAATTGCAGTGAGGAATGTAAATTCGGGAACTGCGATGAATGTCTTGAGTGTAACACCGTCTGCAACAAGAGCCTGGAAAGGAGCAAAGTCAATAACCATCAGAGCTTCGTTGCCTGTAGCCTTGCCGATGAGAGTGAAAGCAAGAGCCACCGCATAGCCTGAAAGGATGCCGATAATGAAAGGAATGAGCTTAGCCATTTTCTTGCCGTAGGTTGAGCAGATAACAACCACAAAAAGTGTTACAAGTGCGCAGATAAGTGACACCCAGATGTTTGTTGTCATAATGAATGAACCGTTTCCGTCCTGAGGGCCGTATGAGAACACATCCTTGATAGCTGCGCCTGCAAGTGAAAGACCGATAAGAGCAACTGTGGGGCCGATAACAACAGCAGGCATAAGCTTATTTATCCAGCCGACACCCACAAACTTAACAACCAGAGCAATAACAACATAAACAAGACCTGCAAAAACCGCACCGAGGATAAGACCTAAAAAGCCTACCTGTGCTGACACGGCGCCTGCAAAAGCCGCGACCATTGAGCCTATAAATGCAAATGATGAGCCAAGGAATGCGGGGCTTCTGAATTTTGTGAACAGCTGATAGATGATAGTACCTGCACCGGCACCGAAAAGTGCTGCAGATGCTGTCATGCCGTTACCTACAATTGCCGGCACTGCAATCGTTGCTGCCATAATAGCAAGAAGCTGCTGGAAAGCATAGATTACAAGCTGAGGGAATTTTGGCTTGTCGTGAATGTCGTAATAAAGTTTCATTTTAAGACCTCCTGATTTTTAGTCTCTTTTCAATTTATAAACATATACCCCACGGTATAGATTTACCTTTGCTCAGGGCAGAAAAAAAGCCTTGCTTCACGGCAAGACTGATTGGTAATGAGAACACACTCTCACCGATTACCCTATTGAATAAATAGTATCACAAGGCTTCAAAAATGTAAATAGTTAATGATGTAGAAATAAATGAAAAAAATTTGTCAGTTTAGACGAAATTTAAAATATATATGTTTTTTCTTGTCAGTACCCGGCTGCAGAAGGCAAATCTGGTTATATAAAATTTTATAGTTTTGGCACTTTTAATATAGTCAAACTCTGTGTATAATACTGCATATATTAAATTGGATTCAGGTGATAGTTATGAAAAGAATTGTAACCGTACAAGACATATCATGCCTTGGAAAATGCTCTCTTACAGTGGCATTACCCATTATTTCTGCCATGGGTGTTGAAGCAGCCATTATCCCCACAGCAGTGCTTTCAACCCACACTATGTTCAGCAGATTCACCTTCAAGGACCTTACCGACCAGATAGAGCCTGTGACAAAGCACTGGAAGGATGAGGACATTACCTTTGATGCACTTTATACAGGGTACCTCGGCTCAGCAGAGCAGATTGAGCTTATGAAAAAAATGTTTGCCGACTTCAAAACAGAAGGCAACATCACCTTTGTTGACCCTGCTATGGGTGATAACGGAAAGCTCTATCCCGCCTTTGACGAAGCCTTCGCAAAAAAGATGGCATCACTTTGCGGTGCAGCAGATATCATAGTACCAAACATAACAGAGGCCTGCTTTATGACAGGAACTGAATATAAAACCGACTATGATGAGGCTTATGTGAATGAGCTGCTGAAAAAGCTCAGCGGTCTCGGTGCTAAAATCTGCATCCTTACAGGCGTTTCTTTTGAAGAAGGTAAAACAGGTGTCATGGGCTATGACAGCGAGAAAAACGAAACCTATTACTTCAGCCACGAGAAGCTCACCTCAAGCTATCATGGCACAGGCGATATTTTCTCAAGCACCTGCGTCGGCGCTCTTATGAGAGGCTTTGACTGGAAGCAGGCTGTGGAAATTGCAGCAAAATATACCGTTGAGTGCATCAGACTCACCATGCAGGACGGTAAGCTCCAGTGGTACGGGGTGCACTTTGAGCAGGCTATCCCCTATCTTCTCAGCCTGATAAACAACTGAATATGTGCGGCGGGCAAGTGACTGTAAATCAGCAGCTTCTTCCCGCCGTTTTTGTCGGGGCGGCGGCTCCACTGCCGGACGAAGTCCGGCGAGCGGCCGCAGGCCGCCCAAAATCGCATTCTGCGATTTTGGTGGAGCCGCCCCCTCCTCATCAGACCAAAACAAAAGCAGCAGACCTTCCTTCAGTCTGCTGCAGATTTTTTTATGAGCCGGGATGCATATATGTTGCCGCCAGACCGCCCTGAGAGGTTTCACGGTACATGGCATTCAGGTCTTTACCTGTTTTATACATAGTTTCAACAACTGTGTCGAAGCTTATCTTTCTTGTAGTTGAAAGGAAGTTTGCAAGTGAAAGAGCATTGATAGCTCTCATTGCCGCAACGGCATTTCTTTCAATGCAGGGAATCTGCACAAGACCGCAAACAGGGTCACATGTCAGACCGAGCATATGCTCCATGGCAACCTCGGCAGCATATTCAATCTGGCCTATACCCATTCTGAAAAGCTCACAAAGAGCCGCTGCTGCCATTGAACAGGCAGTGCCTATCTCTGCCTGACAGCCACATTCAGCGCCGCTGATTGAAGCATTGGTCTTGACGAGGTTACCCACAAGACCGCCTACAGCGAGAGCACGGCATATATCGTCATCACTGAAGCCCTTTTTATCCTGCATATATTTCAGCACACTGGGCAGCACTGCACAGGCACCGCAGGTGGGAGCTGTTACAATAACTCCGCCGCCTGCATTCTGCTCACTGACAGCAAAAGCATAGGCGCACACCAGACGGTTTTCTCTTGTGATTTCGCTTTCATCAATATGTGACTGATTATAAAGGAACTGCGCCTTTCTTTCAACGCCGAGACCGCCGTCGAGCACACCTCTTGTTGAAAGGCCCTCGTTGACTGCATTTTTCATTGTCTTCCATATTTCGTGAAGGTAAGTCCAGATTTCCTTGCCCTCATTCATTTCAACAAATTCCCAGAGTCTCATATTATGGGCATTGCAATATTCTGCAATCTGACCGAAGGTGCAAAGCTCATAGACATCCTCTTCATCCATTTCGGGCTTGCCTTCAATAACAATCTGGCCTCCGCCAACACTCATTATGCGTTCTCTTGCAATTTCTTTGCCGTTCTTAAATGCGATAAATTCCATGGTGTTTTCATGAGGCAGACCTTCAGTTTCCCACGGGCCGAACACCAGCTCAATTTCTGCACCTTCAAACACATCGAGTATAGCCTCGTCGGTTTTATGTCCCTTGCCTGTGCTTGAAAGTGAGCCGTAAAGAATAACCTTATAGCTGTCAGCATCATTATAGGTGTTTCTGAAATAACGTGCTGCCTTGTCGGGTCCCATTGTGTGTGACGATGAGGGACCTCTGCCGATTTTATATAAATATCTGAGACTTTTCATAGCAATAACCTCAATTCTGTTTTCTTACAACCTTATATTCGTCATAGGGCGAGAAATAATGGCAGGCATCCATATTGCCGCTCATATATTTTTCCATTTCATCCTCGTCTAAATTGACTGAGCAATAATATTCGTCATACTCCTCGTCATAATCGTAGTATGCGCACTGTTCACAGCAGTTTTTTGCCATAGTTTCACCCCTTGCCTAGTCTTTCTTTGTTGTACTTTCCGGTCATAAGCAAAGGCACAACCGTCAGCAGTATGATGAGAGCACCCACAAGATAAATGTTTCCGTTAGGAATATACTCTGTCTGACCGCTGAGCTCATTAACAATAATTTCACCGCTTGTCTTAACCACTGCTTCACCGATGAATGAGCCGCCTATCATAGGAATAAGCACGAAGAAAAGAATCCATATACCCTCAAACTGGCCCTTGCTGTTCTGTGGATAAAGCTGCTTTGTCCACACCTTAGTGGTCTGCAGAATTGTTACATAGCCCACACCCACAAGGAAAATTCCGAACCAGAGTCTGAAGTCAAAAATCTTTGTGTTGTCAATCATATCCGGTGTAATAGGTGCAATAATAAGCAGACCTATAATGTTGATAACAATTGCCACTGTGGAAACAAGTGTATGCTTGTTTTTGTTGATAAGCCTGGACGCGGGTATAGCTGTGAGCATTGAGAGCACCAGGGGTACCGCCTCGATAATGCCCATCATATCGGCAGTGTAGCCGAGATAGTAGATAATGTAATTGCCGATATATGCAAAATAAACATTGAAGCCGATAAAGAAAACTGAAACAGCAACATTTACCCAGACCAGCTCCTTGAGCTTGAAGAATTCCCTGAAGTTAAAAACGCTGATAAACTGTCTGAAGAAGCTGCCTCTCTTTGAGGGCTCAACATCATCGTTTTCATTAAGGAAGATAAGTGAAATGATGCCGAAAATAATGACAAACACACCCATTGTTATGAAAAGGCGCATATAGTTGTTATCCTCGCCTACAAGAAGACCGCCCACAACAGTGCCGAGAATTGTGCCCAGCACAGGCTGTGTTGCAAGTGCAGCACCTATCTGACCCTTGTTTTTATCGGTGAGAATGTCTGTTGTCCACGTGTTGAAGCCTGCGTCATTACCCATGGAGCCGAAAAAGCTCATAACTGTGTCAGCCACAACAACACTGATGCCTGCAACAACATAAAGGTCCTTGCTGATAAATTCCGTCAGACCGAAGGCGATTGTGAAGATACCCCAGAGTATGTAGCCCACTGAAATGAAGGTGCGTCTTTTGCCTGTTCTGTCGGCCCATGTGCCAAAGAAAAAGGTTGCAAAAGTTGTTGCAAGGGCGCTGCAGATAAGCATGCCTGTGATTATAGACGGGTCCTTGCCTATTTTTGTGTAAACAAAGGTGTTGAACCACTGATTTTCCATGTTCCAGCAGATCTGACCTGCAAGACCGAGACCCCATATAAGAGTCCACATTCTGAAGCCGGAGGTCTTTTTCTTTTGTAACTCGCTCATATTTTTCTCCTTCTGCAAAAAGATAGCTTTCTGCCTTTGTTATCTTTATAATAATACCACAATGTTGCAGATTTTACAACGAATTTAGACAATCTTCTTCTCTTAGTTGACCCTTTCCGCTTTATGTGATATGATTAGACACAAAGAAACATGGAAAGGTGAGAAAATATGAAAATTCTTATTATCAACGGAAGCCCCAAGGGCAAATACAGTGTTACTCTTCAGACACTCAACTATCTTGCTCTGAAATATCCCGAGCACGATTACAAGGTTATTCACGCAGGTCAGCTCATAAAGAAGCTCACAAGAGATTTCACCTCTGCAAAAGAAAGTCTTGACTGGGCAGAGCTTGTTATATTCTCATATCCCGTTTATACCTTTATTGCTCCCAGCCAGCTTCACAAATTCATCGAGCTTATGAAGGAGCATCAGGTTGATGTAAAGGGCAAGTTTGCAACACAGATAACAACCTCAAAGCATTTCTGGGATATCACTGCCCACAGATATGTTGAGGATAACTGTCAGGATATGGGCATGAAGGTTATCAAGGGTCTCTCTGCAGATATGGATGACCTGACAAAAGAAAAGGGTCAGAAGGACGCAGAGGAATTTTTCAAATATATTCTCTGGTGCAAGGAGCACGACCACAGTGAGCCTATTATTCCGAAGAGTGAGCCAAAGACCCTGAGTGCAGTTTCAGTGCCCGAAGTGAGTGAAGAAAAAGGCAGAGGCGATATCGTTATTGTTGCTGACCTTAAAGAGGGCGACACTCAGCTCGAAAGCATGATCAAGCGCTTCAGAGCTGTTCTTCCCGTACACTCAAGAGTTGTCAACATCGCAGAATATCCCTTCAAGGGCGGCTGCCTTGGCTGCTTCAACTGCGCAGTTGACGGCACCTGTGTTTATAAGGATAAGTTCGACGAATTCCTGAGAAATGAAATTCAGGCAGCAGATGCCATGGTTTATGCCTTCACTATCAAGGATCACTCAATGGGTGCAACCTTCAAGATGTATGATGACAGACAGTTCTGCAATGGCCACAGAACAGTAACAATGGGCATGCCCGTTGCTTATCTTGT
>JAZNUW010000031.1:0-10708 GCA_045592465.1 Acutalibacteraceae bacterium
GTTATATTAAAATATTACAAAAATACTTTAATTTTTTACTCACGAAACAGCATGCAAATATTCTATACTGTATATAGTAGATATTTATAGGTGTTTTTATAAAAATATCTTACATAAGAAATAAGAAAAGAGGAAACATTATGTCAAAAAAACAAGTTCAACTTGATGCAAACGGAAACCGTAAATTCAGTATCCGTGACTGCGTTGCTTATGCTGCAGGCGACCTTGGCTGCAATATGAGCTTTGCTCTTAAAGGTACAATGGCTATCTTCTGGACACAGTTTATGCAGATGGACCTTTGGTATGCACTGCTTTTAATTGTTGTTCAGGTGTGGGATGCTATTAACGACCCCCTTATCGGCTCTATTATCGATGCTGACAAGCGCAAGTATAAAAGAAATAAATTTCTTGCCTACATCTGGGCAGGCTCACTCGGTCTGATTGTCGGTGGTGCTTGCTGCTTCTTACCCTTCCCGAACGCTCCCACGTGGGCAAAGGCCGTAATCTTTATTGCCGGCTATGTTATATGGGATGCCTTCTACACTATTGCAAACGTACCTTACGGCTCACTTCTTTCACTTATTTCCAACGATGTCAAAGACAGAGCTTCTCTCTCAGCCTGGCGTTCCATCGGCTCAATTTTCGGCAATATGCTTCCGATGGTTATTCTCCCCTTCATCATTTATGATAAAGACAACAACCTCATAGGCGAAAGAGTATTTATCGCGGCTCTTATTATGGGCATTCTCGGCTTCGTCTGCTTCGCCTTTATGATAAGAAACACCGAAATCCGCGTTGAAACCAATGTTGCTGTCGGTGAAGAGGCAGAGAAGTTCAACGTATTCAAGGCCTTCGGCAACTTCATCAAAAACCGTCCTGCAGTCGGCGCAACTATTGCCGCTATGGGTATGTTTATCGGTATGCAGGGTGCTACCACTGCTGTTACCGTTATCTTCCAATCCTATTTCAAAAACGTTCAGATTTCAGGCATCATTCAGCTTTTCGCTATGATTCCCATTATGGTGTTCACACCCCTTGCACGTAAATGCGTTGCAAAGTTCGGCAAAAAAGAGCTCGCAACCTTCGGATCTATCGTTTCAATAGTTTCAGGTCTCGGCCTTTTCCTAGTTTTCCCGAACAACACAGGACTTGATCTTATAATCTATATCATCTGCCAGCTTTTCTTCTCACTTGGTCTTGGCATCTATTCAACCGTTTCATGGGCTATGATGGGCGATGCTATCGACTATAACGAGTGGAAATTCGGCACTCGTGAAGAGGGTACTGTATATTCACTTCATTCCTTCTTCCGTAAACTTGCTCAGGGCATTGGTCCCTCTCTTGTGCTTGTTATCATGGTTGCCTTCGGTTATGTCGGTGCTGATGAAGGCAATCAGGCATGGGAAGTTGCAGTAAACATGAGATATATCGTTGCTGCAACCTATATGTTCTCAGCAATACTTCAGTTCATCGGTCTTGGTCTTGTTTATAACCTTGACAAGAAAACTCTTGCTAAGATGAATGCAGACCTTGGCAGAGATAAGACAGCTGAACCCACAGAAAGCGAATCAGTATAAAACAATAAGCCCGGCAGCTGAAGCCGTCGGACTTTTATAACTAAACCTATAAGGAGATGCAACATGAGAAACACTTTAAACTTTAACAGAAAATGGGCTTTCACAAAGCAGGCAAAGGAAATCCCGGCAGCGATGCCCACCGATTGGAATTTTGTCAACCTCCCTCATTCCTGGAACGCTATTGACGGTCAGGACGGAGATAACGATTATTTCCGCGGCACTGCTTATTATGCAAAATCATTCAGCAAAATGGATCTTCCCGAGGCTGAACAGTACTATCTTGAAATCAAAGGTGCAAACTCTTCTGCCGATGTTTATCTCAACGGCAACAAGCTTGCTCACCACGATGGCGGTTACTCCACCTGGAGAGTCAACCTTACTGATGCTATGCAGAGCATGAACCTGCTTGTTATTGCAGTGGATAACACAGCGAACGAAACCGTTTATCCCCAGATGGCAGACTTTACATTCTACGGCGGCCTTTACAGAGATGTGAATCTTATCTGCGTTAAAGAGAGCCACTTCGACCTCGACTTCTACGGTGCTCCCGGCATAGCTGTCACCCCCACAGTTCAGGAAGAAAATGCAAAGGTACATGTTGAAACCTATCTCACAAATGCAACAGAGGGTCAGAGCATCCGCTACACTATCTATGACGCAGAGGAAAATGCTATCGACACAATTGAAACCGAAAAAACCTGTGCAGATTTTGTAATCAACAATGTTCATCTTTGGAACGGCAGAATCGACCCCTACCTTTACTGCTGTGAAGCTGAGCTTATAGAAAACGGTGAAGTTATTGATAATGTTTGTACCCGTTTCGGCTGCCGCACCTTTGAAATCGACCCGGAAAACGGCTTCATTCTTAACGGCAAGGAATATCCCCTTCGCGGTGTTTCACGCCATCAGGACAGATGGGGCTTCGGCAACGCTCTTCTTGCTGAGCACCATGAAGAAGACATGGATCTGATTTGCGAAGTCGGTGCAACCACAATCCGTCTTGCTCACTATCAGCACGATCAGTATTTCTATGACCTCTGCGACGAAAGAGGTCTGGTTATCTGGGCTGAAATCCCCTATATTTCAAAGCATATGCCCACAGGCAGAGAAAACACAATTTCACAGATGAAGGAGCTTATTTATCAGAATTATAACCATCCTTCCATTGTTGTCTGGGGTCTCTCAAACGAAATCAGCATCGGTGGCTCCGACGAGGACCTTCTTGAAAATCACAGAATACTCAACGACCTTTGCCACGAGCTGGACAAAACACGTCTGACAACTATTGCTGCTGTTTCCATGTGCAAAATGGATGACCCGTACCTTCAGATTCCTGATGTAGTTTCATATAACCACTATTTCGGCTGGTACGGCGGTGAAACATCAATGAACGGCCCCTGGTTTGACAAATTCCATGAAATGCACCCCTCCATTCCCATCGGCTGCTCAGAATACGGATGCGAAGCTCTTGACTGGCACACCTCTGACCCCAAGCAGGGCGACTACACAGAAGAGTATCAGGCATATTATCACGAAGAGCTTATCAAGCAGCTTTTCACACGCAAATATATGTGGGCAACACACGTCTGGAATATGTTTGATTTCGGCGCTGACGCAAGAAATGAAGGCGGCGAAAACGGTCAGAACCACAAGGGTCTTGTAACCTTTGACCGTAAGTATAAGAAGGACTCATTCTATGCCTATAAAGCATGGCTTTCAGACGAACCCTTTGTTCACCTTTGCTCAAAGCGCTATATTGACAGAGTTGAGGATGAAACTGTAGTTACCGTTTATTCAAACCTTCCTGAGGTTGAGCTTTTTGCAAACGGTGTGTCAGTGGGCAAAAAGACTGCCGAAGATCACTTCTTTAAGTTCACAGTTAAAAACGAAGGCGAAACCAAGCTCGTTGCCGTTGCAGGTCAGCAGCAGGATCAGAGCATTATACGCAAGGTTGACACATTCAATGAGGCATACAGACTTGTTGAAAAGGGAGCCATTCTCAACTGGTTCGACATTGATGCACCTGAAGGCTACCTTTCCTTAAACGATAAAATGAGCGATATCATTTCCACACCTCAGGGTCAGATGCTCTTTATGGGTCTCTTCTCAAAAATGATGGGCGGCGGCAAAGACAATGGCGAAAAGCCCACTATGGAGGCTATGGGCTTCGAAATCAATGCTGATATGATGAGCATGATGGGCGGCTTCACAGCACTCAGACTCTTCACACTTATGGGTGGCATGATGGATGTCAAGTTCACAAAAGAAGAGCTTCTCGGTCTGAATGCCCAGCTCAATCAGATAGAAGCTCCTAAGAAATAATCAAACAGAATTATATCAGCTTTTATAACAGGTTCGCATGAAGCGGACCTGTTATTGCTTTATACTCTCAGACGGTCTTTGTTTATGTGACAGCAGCTATGCTTGCAAATGAATAAAGGTGTAGCAGTCTTGTTGACTGCTACACCTTTTATAGGTTTATATTCTGTTTAGCCTGCCGAAATCTTGCCGACAGCAAAAGGTACAGACCTTTTAACTATAGGTTATGCACCGAGGTTTTTGAAAAATTCGATGATTCGCTGGAAGATTTCCTTAATTTTAATAAAGAACTTCACAAATCCGTTGGGTGCAATACCCTCTTCAGCATCGATAATATCCTCGAAAATTTCATATTCAAGAATTTCTGCAAGAAGATTACCTATAGAAACCTCATCAGGATTATCTGATTTGCCCAGTTTCTTGAGAATTCTCTGCCATTTTGCATTGACATCCTTCAGGCCATCGGCTGTTTCATCAGCAGCTATGTCTGTGCCATAGAAGAGATAATAGGTTGTTGCAAGGGCTTTATCCATGCCAAGATGTGTTTCTGTTACGCATTCAGCATAAAGCTCAAACACAGCTCTTAAATGTTTCTCTGCATCAGCATCCATTGAGAGGTACTCTTTAAGAAGGGCAATTGCAACCTCACGGTTATCTTCTGTCATAAGGAATGTTATGAGAAGTCTGAGGGCTATTGTCACCATTTCACCCTTTGCAGTTTCTGACTGGTAAACCATCTTATAGGCCTTTTTGCCGTTAGCTGATTCATAGCTTACAAGCTTGCCTACTGTCAGCTCAAGGAAAGCATTTGCATCAACTGCAGTGAATTCATAACCTGTTTCTGTTTTGATAGCTTCAAGTGCATATTCAAACAGAGTTTCGAAGGTAATTTCGTCAAGTCTTATGTTGATAAGCTCATAGAGGTCAACCTCAACAAGAGGCTTAAGAGCATCAAGCAGAGTGTAAACTGCATGAAGCGCATTCTTGAAGCAGGTATCAAGTCCGCCTGAATTGATGAAGTAAATCACATTGGGAAGAATCTCAAGGATTTCGTCTGCAGGTGCAGCCATAATTTCATCAAGACGGTCAAAAAGAGGATCAAGTATGCTTGTTACAATAGCATTTTTGTCTGCTTCAACAGCTGCGTAATACTCGTCCGGAGTAAGCATGCCGTCGCATTCAATTGCTTCCATAAGAGGAATGATACCGAAGGAGTAACCCTCTGCACCGAGAATGGTTATAATGTCGGAATTATCAACATCAACAAAGAAGGTGAAGTCCTTATCGCAAAGTGCCCATTCAAGTATGGGATAAGCAGGTGCAAGAATTTCACAGATTGTCTTGGTGAACATTGCTCTGTCATCCTCAAACGCAGGTACTGTATAGTTATCCCAGGCGTCGAGATCAACATCGAGTGAAGTTTTGATAAGAGCCTTGATATGTTCACTGTTTTCTATCTTGTCAATTTCAGATACAGCTTTTTTCACTGCATCAAGCACTGCCTGAGCATTTTGGCTGTTGTAAAGCGAGCCACCGATATAAGTGTTGAGAATATCTTCGAGATTGTCAACTCTGTTGCCTTCAATCTCAATGCCGAGAAGATAGATAATATTGTCGATAAAGCGCTGGAGATTTGTGGCAATATGGTTTGCCATTTCCTCGGTGTAAAGAGGACCGTACTCATGGCCTGCATAAAGAACTGATGTTTCAATAGCTGAGAAGGTCTTATCTGTGTCAGCATATTCTGTCCAGAGATAATCGATTTCCTTCATATCAGTTTCTTTAAGCTTCAGAATGTTGAGAATAAGTGTGTAGGTATCTTCACCGAGCATTTCCTTGAGTTTATCTGCATTTTCTTCGACAGCGAGAATCTTCACAACAGCTGTAAGGATAAGAGTTATCATATCCTTTCTGTCTTCCTCTTCGGTGTACATCATTCTGTAAGCATATTCACCGCTGATAGAGGGATATGTTTTTATTGTGCCGATTGCAAGACCTGAGAAGATTTCTTTTATTGCAGTGAGGTCAAGACCTGTTTCCTTTTCGGCAAGACCGATTAAATCAACAAGTGAAAGCTTTGAAAGGTCAATTCCGAAGAGGTTATTGACATCAAGTTCACCACCCAAGCCCTTAAGAGCCTCAGTGAGGTTGTGAACTGCGCTGAGTGCATTATAAACACTTGCAGTCAGACCGTCTGCATTGAGGAAATAAATCACGTTGGGAAGCACTTCAAGAATTTCGTTTGCGGGATCAGCAAGGATTTCGTCGAGTCTTGCAAAGAGTGATTTGAGAGTCAGCTCAACAAGATTTTCTTCGTCACCTAAAGGTATATTCTTGCAGTCAAGAGCCTCAAGAATGGGTGCAACACCATTCTTGTAACCTTCTGCGCCCTTAATTGTTATAATGTCATTATATACATATTCACCGTCTGCATTCTTTTCGGTGCCTGTAAAGAAGCGGAAATCTTTACCGCGGAACACCCAGTCAACAAGACCTGGAACTGTAGCGAGCATATCTGCAAGTGCAGCTGCAAATTCCTCTGATGTGTCGATTCCTTCGGGAGCTGTATACTCTGAAAGAGCCTTGAGATCCATATCAAGAAGAACTTTTGCCGTTTCAAGCAGTTCGTCGCTGAAGTCAGCAAACACGGTTTTTATTGAATCTGCAAGAGACTGAACGGTTTCTGTTGAATAAAGATTCAACTCTGCATTGATGAGTGAAGCGAGATCGCTATATTCGCTGTTTATTGATTTGATAATATCTGAAAGAATATCATCAAGGTTAGCGTCAACATATGCTGCACTTTCTTCTGTCCAGTTATTGGGATAAACCAGTGAACCGAGAGTAGGCTCAATATTGATGCCTGTTTCAAAGTCGGATTCAGTAAAATCGTGATCCTCACCGAAGTAGTACATCCAGTTTATCTGCTTTGTCTGAGGATCTGTGCCGTTGAAGAGAGCAAGAAGAGATGCTGAGAAGTTTTCTGTCTGAAGAAGTGTATCAATTGCAGCAGCATTTTCTTCGTCCTTCATAAGCTCAAGAAGAAGACTTATAACAACTGTGATCATATCTGCTCTGTCAAAAGAACCTTCAGTATATGCACCCTTGCGGCCTTCACCAACAAATTCACTTGCTGATGTGTAATCAACACCTATAACCTTGCAAAGGTCATAAATCACTGTTCTGGCTGCACCGAGTTTGATTCCTGACATCTTTTCAATCATACCGAGAAGGAAATCAAGACCAAGATCATTGATGTCCATTTCAAGAGTGCTCAGGTCGAGCATTTCATTAAGGTCGATATTGTAAAGAGGTCTGATTGTATCAAGGATTACATAAACGGGATGAAGAATGTTTCTTGCGGCGGTTGTGAGTCCGTCGCTTGCAGCATAATAAATCACACCGGGCAGAATTGCAAGAAGCTCGTTTATTGGATCTGCCGCAATTTTATCAAGCTTATCAGTGAGTGACTTGATAATTGCTTTAACTCCGTCTTCTGCTGTTGCTGAATTATAATCTTCAGTAAGAAGCTCACATCCGAGAGCCTCAAAAAGAGGAATAATAGCTGTATCATAGCCGTCATTACCATAGAAGGTTACAAGATCTTTATTATTTACATCCTTGAAGAGAGTGAGATTTTCTTCAAAGAAGATAACACCGTAAAGAGGCTTAACAGGTGAAAGCACTGTAAGAATTGCTTCGATGAAGCCGTCACGGTCACCGTCTTCAAAGCCCCAGTTGTAGCTATCCTCAAGCTCTGCATACTGATTGAAGATTGTAAGATCTATACCCAGCTCGCCTTCAACTATATCAAGAGCCTTTTCGGGAAGCATAGTTGAAACACCTGCCAGAGCCTTTGCAAGACCTGTAAGAGTCTTATTAGTGAAAAGTGAGTTGATAAGCTTTGTTATTTCAGCACCGAGATCAAGGTCACTTCCTGCCATCTCAAGCAGAGAAGAAACGATAGCATCAAGGTTTTCATCAACATAATCAGCAGTTTCCTTTGTCCAGTTGTTGCTGTAGCTTAAGTAAACCTCGTTGGCGGGAGTGAGGCCCTCAACAGTACCGCCGACCGTGCCGTCGTACCACTTATAGTCTTCAAGAGCATACTCTCTCTGATTAAGAAGCTCAATAACGGCGGCAATTGCCATATCGGGATTTGTATGAATATTGCTGATAATTTCTTTGACTTCAGGGGTAAGTGCTGATGAACCGTCTTCAGTGGGCATAAACGCATTGAGCAGTTCTTCAACAAAGGCTTCATCTGCAAGGCAGGAAGCAAGATAATAAAGAAATTCGACAAATACGTCTGCCTTATCTGCCTCAAAATTAATTCTCTTGCCTGTATGACGCAGAGTTGAAGCATTCTGATTCAGCTTTGCATGCCTTATGAATTTACCGGAATTGAGAATAGGTAATTTATCAAAGTCTATTCCCGGAAGCATTGATGAAAGAAGGAATTTAAGAGTATCACTGAAGTTTGAAATGTCAAATTCGAGAGGAAGCGAATCCTTCTTGACATAGGTGTTGAACTTAATATCAACAGGAGCCTTGTCAATAACCTTGATGCCGAGAGCTGAGTCGTCAACGGTATAATAAATTCTGATATTGAGAAGATCGATGAGATCCCAGAGCTTATCAAAGGGAATTGCATAAGCAAGGTTGGGAAGAATTGAAACGAGTGTTTCGGCAGGAGCCTTAGCGAGCTTTACTTCAATTAAGTCAATAATAGGATTGAAAATAGCATTGACAAACTGTCTGGAGGTTGTGTAGCCCTTAACAGATGAGTATGTCTGAATACCGGAGCATCCGAATGCCTCAAGTATAGGCACAACCACATCAGAATAGCCTGCACAGCCGTCAGCATTAAGCACAAGGTCACCGCTGAGAGAGAAAGTGTGGCTAAGGCCAAATATGCTGACTGTTTTGTTTGCTGAACCTACTTTTTCTGCAACCATCTCCATATCATCTTTGTCTGCAAGAAGCACCTGGATAAGAGGAAGAATTGCATCGAAGGATTCAGCCATGGCACCAAGGAACTTATTCTTTTTAGCTGAAAGATAAGCTGAGGTTGATGAGTAGTTCTCTGGCTTGATATCATCAATACCCCAATTAAGTGTGAGGTTACCCTCAGAATCCTGAAGAGCCTTCCATGAGGAAGCCTTTGAAAGCTGTGTTTTAGCTGTACCGTAACCGTTTGCAATATAGTCATCAACCTGATTGGGATAAATACCGATGCCGGCTTTATTGATAATTGTAGTAAGTGCGTTATATTTCAGGTCAACAACACCAACAACCGGGGCATCATATGTTTTGGGAAGTCCGTTGAAAATACTTTCAAGAGCAGATGTAAGAGCGGGATAAACGATGTTCATAAGCATATTGACAAATTTGTCGGTATAGAACATCTGTGCCATGGATTCCTTGATAAAGTCACTCAGAAGGATATCCCTGTTGGGATCCCGGTCAATATCAACAAGCTCTGTGAAGTCATTACTTACAAGGAAAGCGTCAAGCTTTTTGATGGTGTCAAGAACGAGTTTCTCAGTTACATCGTAATTTTCGCCTTCTTTTCTTGCAAGGTCATCTGCCCAGGGCTCACGTGTGATGAATACACCATTTGAATCGTGAAGGTGACTCTGTGTGAAGCCTGAAAGACCATTACCTGCAACAAAGCTATTATACTGATTAAGCAGAGTGTTTAATCTGTTATAGTCTGTTCTGAGTTGTGAAGAAATGATTGAGGAATTGTTTTTGCTGATGAAATCCCAGATATTTCTTTCAACTCTGTCAACTGCTTCCTTAACAGCAACAAAGTTATCAAGAGTGATTTTGCCAAAGGCATCATAATAGCCTACAGCAGTGTTGACCTCTGAGGTGAGTCTTGCAAGAATAACATCATAAAGTCTTGCAATATAATCGTCAATAATATATCCGAGCGCATTTTCGCCTTCGCCGAAGATAGCCTTCATTGTATCCTCGCCGATAAGACCCACATACTTATTATACATTGTATTATAAGCATTTCTCTTTGCAGTAGCGTTGGGAATATTGGGAGTTGTTGCGGGAATGCCTGTGTTTATTATTTCTTCTGTTGTGTAAGAGGTAAGATCCTTATAGATAAGAGGAAGGAACCATGCATAGAAGGATTCATACTGCTCCTCTGCCTCTCTCTTATCCCACTCAAACTTAAGCTCTGAACAGAAGTCTTTAACATATTCTGTGCCGTCAGTGAAGACTGAGGCAATATTCTCAGCTTCAAAGCCTTCAAGTGCGGCAGTGTACCCTGCCATAAGATCATAAGATGTCCACAGAGTCAGATTATTATTTATGTAATTGCCCTGTGCGTCGGTGTCAATTTTGCTCACTGCATCAGCATCCGGATACTGTGTACGCAGCGCATCAACAGCATTTTTGATTTCTCTTATCTTATAAAGCTCAATATCGTCATGGAGCTTATCCATAAATGCAGTTGCACTTTCGAGTGAGAAGCTTGAATAGCCCTCATAGTTTGTTGCAACATAAGTGATGATATCCTGCTTATCTGAAAGGAAGTCAAGGTTAGGCTTCTGTGCTGCATAAATGCTTTCCATTTCAGCAAGGTTGCTTGCATCGTACCCTGCCGCCATAGCCGAGTTAAGCTCAACAATAGCCGGCTTTGCATTGACTACCTTCAGTGCATAGACGCAGTTAGCTCTGAAATCAGCCAGTTTCTGCTCATCAAAGAAGTGATTTACAATGCCGCTACCGTATGCAGTGTCAATAGCAGCAGACTTCTGGTCAACTGCATCGATATATCCCTGCAGCTGAGC
>JAZNUW010000032.1:0-2556 GCA_045592465.1 Acutalibacteraceae bacterium
CAGTGAGACTTTTTTCTTGACTGCAATATGGCATGGTGTTATAATAATCAGGTAATAACTTTTTGAGGTGATAAGCATGAAGATAAAAACAAAAATCATTTTAGGTACCGTCGGCGCTGCGGCGGCAGGGTACGGTGTGTGCACACTTATTGATGAGCTGCTTTTCAACAGACATCTCGTTATGCCTGCTGAAGTGGGTGCAAAGTTTTCAGGCTGTGATATGAGCCACCTGGGTGAGCTGCTTGCAACCAACCTTAAATGGGTTGAGGATTACGGCTATGAGAAGCATTATATTATGTCAGACAGAGGTGAGGGCCTTGTAGGCTATCTGATGAAGGCTAAGGAGCCCTCGGATATCTATGTTTTCGGTGCTCACGGCTATAGAAGCTACGGCAAAAAGGAGTTCTGCGGATTTGCTCAGTATTATCTCAGCAGAGGTATCAATGTTTTCTTCCCTGACCACGTTGCTTCAGGTGAGAGTGAGGGTACTCACTGCAGCTTTGGCTATCACGAAAAAGAGGACTGCATGAAATGGCTGAAATATATGACTGACCATTTCGGCAAGGATATAAAAATTATTCTTCACGGTGTGTCAATGGGCAGTGCCACTGTGTGTATGATGACAGGCAGAAATGACCTTCCCGAAAATGTGAAGTTTACTGTTGCGGACTGCGGATTCACCACCGCCAAGGATTTATTCAAGTTTAAGATGGACGGACTCGGTATTCCCGATTTCGGACTTTTAAAGGGTGTTAACTTTGTCAATATGATAAATCACGGATTCGATTTCAGAGATATTGCACCCACAGAAAGCGTGAAGAATGCTAAAGTGCCTATGCTTTTCGTACATGGCAAAGAGGATAATCTTGTGCCTTCATATATGGCTAAGGAGCTTTTTGACAATTGCTCGGCTCCCTATAAGGATATCCTTATAGTTGAGGGTGCAGATCACGCACAGGCTCATGTTGACGGCAAGCAGGAATATGAAGATAAGATTGATGCATTTATTGAAAAGTTTGTAAAATAAAACATCATCGTGTTTTTGATTACTTTTTCCACGGCAGGAAAAAGTAATGCC
Organism: Acutalibacteraceae bacterium; assembly: GCA_045592465.1. Taxonomy (GTDB): domain Bacteria; phylum Bacillota; class Clostridia; order Oscillospirales; family Acutalibacteraceae; genus UBA6857. The sequence continues at coordinate 1,079 of JAZNUW010000032.1, forward strand.
TGCCCGGCGAGGGCGTAATAAGGATATGAAAACCTCCACCTGATTTAGTTTCAGGTGGAGGTAGTTTTATTCTTTTGTCGATATGTTGCCTTAAGGCAACTCGATATGTGCTTCGCACTCCATATTCCTTATGCCTCGATATGCACCTGCGGTGCAAGAATGAATTGACCTGCGGGCATTAAGCATATCCGTGGTCTTTATGCACCCAGTTGCCGCTGCTGTCCCTGACGATAATCCATTTCCAACCGGTATAGATGTAGTCCTGATTAAGTGAGCCGTCACCGCCGTTGGGGCTGACATAAAAAGAGGATTCAAGAACAATAACATCCTCTTTCTTGCCACTTTCGGTGGAGTCTGTATGTGAGTCAAGCAAATCGTCACCGCCATAGGTGATAACAAGAAGCTTGCAGCCTTCAAACTCTTTGGCAAAGTGCTTTTTTGCTACATCAATGGCTGTTTCTATATCTTCCTTGCTGTGAATATCTGAAGAATATTCGGGCGTTACTGCCTCTGAGGTGTCGCCGAAGGTGTCTGAAATTTTGCCGCAGGCGTTCAGACAAAAAAGCATTATAATTATAAGCAAAAGGGAAATGTTTTTTTTCATTGAAGTTGCACCTCTTTCTTATTCGTTAATTGTTATTTTAGTGCAGTGCTATATACCCTGCCTGAGCAATGCACCTCTGTCCCTCGTCCGAGAGCATCCAATTAAGGAACTGACCGCCGATTTCTTCTTCGTCTCCCTCTCTGATAACGCCGTAATAATTTGTGGTGAAGGGATAAGCTCTGCTCCTTATGTTTTCGTCTGTGGGAGCAACACCGTCAACGGCAATTGTTTTGATGTTGTCGTTTTTATAAAGGGTGTCGATGTAGTATCTGTAGGTATAGCCGAGGCTTGCAGTTTCATTTTCATATTCTGCTACCGCATCAACAAGCATACCCATACCCTCTATAACCTTTACTTCGATGGGGTCTATCATATCAGCTCCGCCCATAACAAGGTTTTCCATAGCTGTCTGTGAGCCTGAGTTCTTTTCACGCTGAAAGGCTCTTATTTTTTCATTTTTACCGCCAACATCCTTCCAGTTGGTGATTTCGCCTGTGTATATTTTTTTAATCTGCTCAACGGTGAGAGAGTCAACGGGATTGTTTTTGTGGGTGATGAAAACGAAAGCATCATAGCATACGGGCTTTTTTATCAGGGTTATGCCCCAATTATCAGCAAAGGTGAGTTCTTCATCAGAGGGCTCTGTAGCAATAACGAGATCGACACCTTTCATATCAATAAAAGCATCAAGGTTGTAGTGAACATAGTTTTTATTTGTATATTCTTTGCGTATAAGGTGTTCATAAGCATAATGTGTAGTAGAAAACTGCACAAAGTCGTTGGCTGTTTTATCGTGAAAGCTTAAGTGCTGTCTTGCAAATTCCACTGCCATGGGTACGCAGACAGTTGAGCCGTCTATGTGAGGGTATGTGCC
>JAZNUW010000033.1:0-3551 GCA_045592465.1 Acutalibacteraceae bacterium
AAGCAGCTCTCTTATGCCATCATAAACCTCATTTTCATAAAGGCCCTTTTCTCTGAAATATTCACGGTAAACCTCTATAGCCTCCATAGCCTTTTCTTCACTGAAACCGTAATATTTCATAAAGGAATCCTTGAGAGGAGGCCCTATAAAAGAGTAAAGGCTTTCTCTGTTTTCAGCCTCAATACCGTATCTTTTGAGGGCATAAGCAACGGAGTTTGTTATGCCAAGGCCCGGGTCAGTGAGAGTGCCGTCCAAATCAAAAAGAATTATATCATACATATTTTTATTTCCTCGCAATCAGCATTGTTGTGTTTTCCTGCCTGAAGGTCATTGTCACATCTTTAAAGCCTGCCTCTCTCAGAAGTGAAATCTGATTATCAACTGTGCAGGGAGTGTCATAGTGAAAAAATTTATTCTGCGAGAGGCCCTGCTCTTTTTTCAGGCGCTCATATTCACTGAAATATAAATACTCAAGATCCTGACTCATAACCATATAGTCGCACTCGATATAAACTCCCGCCGAAGAAAGCGCTGCGAATATTTTTTTATAAAGTTCCAGCTTTTTATCTTTTTTAAAGTGATGCATAGTCTGAAAAGAAACGGCACAGTCAAAATCATTTCCGAAAGGCACCGTGAAATAATCACCGCAGATTAAATTCAGCTTCTTATCGGGATATTTTTCTCTGAGCCTTTCAAGCATCTCTTTTGTCAGGTCAATTCCCGTCACTTCAATTTCGGGTATACGCTTAAAAATTTCACTTAGCTCAAGACCCGTGCCGCAGCCAAGGTCAAGAAGAGTCTTTGCTTTATCGGGCACGAGCCTTGCCATTTCGGTGTATCCTTCACGGCATCCCTCAACGCAGGTCAGCATATGCTCGTCATATTCAGAAAGTCTTGCAGCAAAAAACTCTGACATCTCCTCCAGTTTCATAAAATCACCTCTTTACCCATTACATAATATCACAAATAAATCTGCTATTCAACAAAAAAAGACCTCTTTAAAAGAGATCTTTTGTCATTTATTCAAACAGCGGTGTGGAAAAATATCTTTCAGCTGTGTCAGGCAAAACCGTTACAACTGTCTTACCCTTGCCAAGCTTTTTAGCCATCTTTATTGCTGCCGCAACGTTTGTGCCGCTGCTTATTCCGCACATTATGCCTTCCTTTTTTGCAAGAAGCTTTGCTGTTTCAAGTGCCTCATAATCGCTGATTACACAAACATCATCATATATCTTCTGATTTAAAATGGCAGGAATAAGGCCGTCACCTATGCCCATCTGAACGTGCGTACCGATCAGGCCGCCTGAAAGAATTGCTGCATTTTCAGGTTCAACTGCCCATATTGTCATATCAGGGTTTGCCTCTTTAAGGGTTTCGCCTATGCCTGTTATGGTGCCGCCTGTGCCGATGCCTGCGCAAAAGCCGTCTATTGTGCACTCCGCCTGCGCGAGTATTTCCTGAGCTGTTGCAGAGCGCTGAATTTCAGCATTGGCAGGGTTTTCAAACTGATGGGGAACAAAGTGATTATCATAAACCTCGCTGATTCTTATAGCGAGCTTAAGACATCTTTCAATGCATTCACCGATATTGCCCTCGTCGTGAACGAGAATGACCTGAGCACCGTAATGCTCAACGAGCTTTCTTCTTTCCTCACTGACGGAATCGGGCATAATAATTTTAACCTTATAGCCCTTAACTGCACCCACGAGTGCAAGACCGATGCCCTGGTTTCCGCTTGTAGGCTCAACGATAACAGTATCTTTATTTATAAGTCCCCTATTTTCGGCGTCGGTTATCATATTGTAGGCAGTTCTTGTTTTAATGGAGCCACCCACATTAAGGCCCTCAAACTTGACAAGAATCTCGGCATCGCCCTCATCTGTCATATTACGAAGCCTTATAAGGGGCGTGTTGCCCATTGCCTCTAAAATATTGTCACAAATCATATATATCCCTCGAAAACCTTTTTTCTAACAAAAAATCCCGTATATTATATCATATTCTTTATGGCTTTTCAATGTGTTTAAAGCATTATTTTTGTACGCATTAAAACCTTCCCAAGTCCATATTTTATGCCGCCGAAAAAAATAACATATATTTTCAGTTTTCTATTGACATTTACCTTAGGTTAAACTGTAATATAAGTGTACCAAAGCACCAAAGGAGGTACATTTATGAAAATCAAAGATGTTATAACTGAAACTAATCTCACCGACAGAGCCATCAGATTATATATTGAAAACGGTCTTGTTGCTCCCTCATGCAGTGAAAACTATGCAGGCAGAAAGAATATAGACTTCACCGAAGAAGATGTTGAGTGTCTTAAAAATATTGCCACACTCAGAAAGGCAGGATTTTCAATTGCGGATATAAAGGAACTTTTCTCAGATACCGAAAAAGCTCCCGATATAGTGAGGCTGATGATTTCAGACCAGGAAGAAAAAGCTAAAACAAGCAGTGAAGTGGCTGAGCGTCTTAAAGGCGTTCTTGAAAAAGATGAAATAACCGTTGCTACCATCTGCGATGCCCTGAACAACTTCACAGCCGATAAAGCTGTTCCCGAAGAGGACACGGAACTAAGCCTTATTAACCGCATTATGCAGATAGCCTTCCCCTCTTTCGGCATACTGTTAATTATTTTCAACCTGCCTTCTGTAATAAGTTTGCTCTCCCCGGAATTCAGAGATTTAAGCACATATCTTTATCCCAAATACGAATCCTTTACATTTATTTATCTTCTTGTTCCTATAATACCCATCGTCCTTTCTTTACATTTCATTTTCTCTTATAACTCAAAAAAATATATAAATAAAAAAGCTAAGAAAATTAAAGCTATAACTTCTGTTATTTTGTCTGTAATTCTTTTAATATACTCTGTTGGTATGAATATAATGACCCCTGCATTTCACATGTACGGTGAAGAAGCTTTTCTTATTTCAAAAACAACTAATATTGATAACTATATGATTTTCGATGATAAAAAAGCGGAAACAGCTCTCGCCGAGTTTTTACCTAAAAGCTTACCTGAATATGAATCCGCAGAATACAGTTATTTTTATAAAGACCCTAAAATATCACACGAACCACCCCAAACTATCGTATATCTTCACCTTTGGTTAAGTGATGCGGATTACGAAGAATTGGTAAAACAATATGAAACTTTTAGACCTGCAGACAGCGTGAAAGAACCTGAGACTCAGAATTTTGCAGACTGGTCAATTGTATTTTACAGAGATGAATACGAATATGCACCTTCAAATTATACACCGGTTTTCGCCTATAATGACTTTTACAAGTGTGTCAGATTCATATGCAATTACGGTAGCACTTCTTTAAAAGGCGCACCACGAAAAGATAACCTTGTTTCATCCTATGAATGGTATTAATCGCAATAAAAAGGAGGTACATTTATGAAAATCAAAGACGTAATCATCGAAACGAATCTCACCGACAGAGCCATCAGATTATATATTGAAAACGGTCTTGTTGCTCCCTCATGCAGTGAAAACTATGCAGGCAGAAAGAATATAGACTTCACCCAAGAAGATGTT
>JAZNUW010000034.1:0-14219 GCA_045592465.1 Acutalibacteraceae bacterium
TCAAGGGGGGGGGGGCGGCAGGGGGGGCGCCGGCCCCATACCCGATTTCCATCCGGGCCGGCGCCGCGCCGCCGTAAAATCGCTGCGCGATTTAATGGACCCGCCACCACCGCAGACTTCCCGATAAAAAAAGACGGTGGAAAAACCACCGTCTTAAAGAATTTTGATTAATACTGGAAATCACTGATGTACATGTAGTTATCAAGCACTGCAGTACCCTTAGCTGATGCACCGACAATAGTACCGTCTTTGATCTGGATAAGGATGTGCATATACTGATCAAGAGATACGAGCTGATCGTTTGCAGGGTTATAAACAAGGTCAACTGTGCAATCATAATATGTAAGGTCAAAGTCAATGTTACGAGCGATGAATTTAACTGCACCGTCATTTTCAAGAGTGTCTCTAACAGTCTGCATTTCAATAGGAGTGCAGATTGAACCGACTGAGCTTGCGCATGTTGCAGCTGCTCCGGGAGGCTCACTGTTAACTTCGTCATTCATAACGATAGTGATTTTAACGTTGCCGTCGGGAAGCTCTGTGCATGATGCTGACTTGATTTTGCTTGCATCTGTGAGAAGACAGCCCTTTTCATTGTGATAAATGGGGAACCATTCCATAGGCTCACCCTTAAGCTTTGACTCGGGGTTAGCTCTTGCAGTTTCTTCATCCTTGAAGAATTTGCCTGCTATAGGAAGAATTGTGTTGAAAATCTTGCCTTCAAACTGTGCCTTCTCGGGAGGAATAGCCTGATATTCAACCTTGCTGAAGCCCGGTGAATCAATCTTGGCTTTATTCATAAGCTCAGTATATTTGGTGAGAATTGCAGCTGCGTCTGTGGGCAGAGCATCGCTGCCTGCATCCTGTGAGGGAGCCTGAGTGGGAGTCTCTGTGGGAGCAGTGTCACCTGAAGGAGCCTGTGTGGGAGCCTGAGTAGGTGCCTGTGTTGTGGGAGCTGCGGTTGTGGGCTCAGTGGGAGCCGGTGTCTGAGTGCCTGCTACGGGGATAGCGGCGCCGCCTTCAATAGCAAGCTCACCCTGAACGCTGAAACCGAACTGGCCGGTGATAGCAAAAATGAGAACAGCTATCAGGCAAATAACAGCAGACCACATAGCAGCAAGAGTAATGTCTGATTTTTTCATTTTGATTTCTCTCCTTTACTTTTTTGTAAAAAAATATTACAAGTGAATAATACCACTTATAAATTAAAAAGTCAATAAAAAAGAGGCAGACTTGCTGCCTCTTCACTTATTTTATTTATGCTGCCTGGCTTTTATCTGAAGCGAGGGGAGAAACAGGAGCTTTCTTTTCGCTGATTTTCTGCAGAACAATAACAATTGCAAGCAGAGCAACACCGGCAAGGTCAGTTGCAACACCGGGGATGATGCAAAGAAGACCGCCTCCCAGGAGCATGATTCTCTGCCACCAGGGACACTTGACGAACATATATCCTTCCATACCTGCTGAAACCGCATAGATACCGATAAGAGCTGTGATAACAATAAGCACAACATCATACCACTGAGCATCAATGAGAAGCATTTCGGGGCTGTATGCGAAGATATAAGGTACGATAAAGGCGGTGATGGCAAGTCTTGTTGCCGTGACACCTGTTTTCATCGGGTTGGACTTTGCAATAGCTGAGCCTGCATAAGCAGCAAGGGCAACGGGCGGTGTGATGTCTGCAACGATACCGAAATAGAAAACAAACATATGAGCCGCAAGTACCGGAAGTCCCATCTTGATAAGAATAGGAGCGGTGATGGTTGCCATGATAACATAGTTAGCAGTTGTGGGAACACCCATACCGAGCACGATGCAGCATACCATTGTCAGGAAAAGAGCAAGGAACATGCTGTTTTCAGCAACGGGCACAAGAGTGTTTATAAGTGTCTGACCAAGTGCTGTCATTGTTACAACACCTGAAATAAGACCGGCCATACCACAGGCAACTGCAACGCCTACAGTGTTCTTTGCACCGTTTTCAAGTGACTGCACAACAACTGAGGGAGTGAGTGTTGCGGTGTCCTTTGTCAGGAAAGAGAGAGCAACACAGGCAATCATTGAAACGAGAATAGCGGTGCTCATGTTTGCAGGGCCGAAGGGGAGCCACAGACCAAGAAGCACAGCAATGGGAATGACAGGTAAAACAAATCTCCATGCTGTTTTCTTGTTTATTTTTGTGGGTACCAGTGAAACTATCAGTGAGCCGAGAATTGCGAAGCAAGCTGAAAGACCTGCACTGAAATAGTTCATTGCAACAACAAGCACAACAATGGGAAGAAGGAGATAGCCGTTCTTTGCAATAAGCTTGAAGAAGTTGGGGATAGCATCCTTGGGCAGACCCTTAAGACCTAACTTCTTAGCTTCAAAGTGAATCATCATAAAGATGCCTGTGAAGTAAAGCACTGCAGGAAGAATAGCTGTGATAGCGATTGTTGAATAGGGTGTTTCTGTGATTTCTGACATAAGGAATGCAGCAGCACCCATAATCGGGGGCATAATCTGACCGCCTGTTGAAGCAGCAGCCTCAACTGCAGCGGCGAATTCAGGCTTATAGCCGGTCTTTTTCATCATGGGAATGGTGATTGAGCCTGAGCCTACAGTGTTAGCAACACTTGAACCTGAATACATACCTTCAAGGGCACTTGAGATAACGGCAACCTTAGCAGGACCGCCGATTGATGAACCTGCAATTGAGTTTGCAAGGTCAACAAAGAATGTGCCGATACCCGTTCTTTCAAGAAGGGCACCAAGGATAATAAAGAGCACAATAAATGTTGTGCAAACATAAACGGGGGTTGAGAAAAGACCGTTGGACACATCATAGAAAAGACCGTACATAAGGCTTCTCAGAGCAGTGTCGGGGTTTTTGGAAATTGCATTGAAGGTGGCATAAGCCACGAAACATCCTGCAACTATGATAATCGGCCAGCCGACAGCTCTTCGGCAGAGTTCAACAAGAATGAGAATTGCAACGAGAGCAACCACAATCTGCAGTGTGCCGATACGGCGTGACATAAGAATGATATCCTCTTGGAAAATTGCATAATATAGGAAAGAGCCTGCGCCCACAACTGAAAGAATAATATCATAAAAGGGCACATAGTTGATTTTTTTCGTCTGCTTTTTGTAAGCGGGGAAAATGAGGAATCCTATAAATACAATAAAAGCAAGGAAGGTGGTGAGCTTGGTATACTTTGTGGCGTTCTGGAAAACGAGAGCCATTGAAACCATATAAATGCTGAAAAGTGACATAATGGCTGTGATAACTGTTTTTCTCCAGCCGGTGAAAATACGGGTGTTACTTTCTCTGTCAAACTCTGCCATAATGGCATCGGCATCTACAGCTTCGTCTTCTGTCTGTAAAGGGATTTTATTTTCGTCCAAAGTTTTACCTCCTTTTCTTTGTTTTTATTTTATCTTTTTTAAACTTAAACAAATGCTGCAGTTTGATGTGCAGCATTTGTCTGAAGTAATTATTTACTTTATTGAATGCTAAGGGAAATTATGCGATTACGCCGATTTCCTTGTAGTATTTTTCAGCACCGGGATGAAGGGGTACCTTGCCGATAGCAGCTGCAGCTGCTTCTTTGCTCATTTCCTTACCCTTTGCGTGAGCAACAGCGATTTCTTCCTGCTTCTCCCAGAGGTTCTTTGTGATTTCGTATGCCTGATCTTCGCTCATGTCGTTTGTAACGATGAATGTAGCCATGATAGCAACTGTTGTTGCATCATTGTCGTCACCGATGAAAGCATAGTCAGCGCTTGTGTATTCGTGCTTAGCATAGAAGGGATAATCTGCCATAAGCTTGTTGATTACTTCTTCGCCAAGGTCAACAGCAACGATTTCTGTTGATGTTGCAAGGTCTGTAACTGCGGGTGTGGGAGTACCTGCTGTGATGAAAGCTGCGTCGATAGCGCCGTCTTTAAGAAGAGTAGCTGAATCGCCGAATGAAGCAGCTGTCTTGTTGATATCCTTATCAATGTCAAGACCTGCAGCAGCAAGAATCTGAGTTGCGTTGTAATAAACGCCTGAGCCTGCGTCGCCGACTGCTACGTTTTTGCCCTTAAGGTCAGCAATTGTCTTGATGCCTGAAGCCTTAGTTGCGATAACCTGGCAAACTTCAGCATAAACACAACCTATAGCTGAGAAGCAAGTGATAGGAGCTGCGAAGCCGTTTGTGCCTTCGTAAGCATAGTTCATAACGTCGTTCTGAACGATAGCGAACTGAGCTTCGCCGTCTTCGATCATTTCAATGTTAGCCTGTGAGCCGCCTGTTGACTGAACAGTGAACTTATAGTCATCTGTGCCGAGGATCTGGCCTACTGCTGTTGTGAAAGCGTAGTATGTACCTGTGTTGCCGCCGGTACCTGTAACGATGTTAGCGATTACTTCGTTGCCGCCGTCTGTGTTGGGGTCGTCTGTGTTGCCGCCGCAAGCTGCAAGTGAGAAAAGCATGAGAGCAGCAAGCATAACTGCGAGAATTTTTTTCATTTTGATTTCCTCCGTTTAAATAAGATGTAATAATTTTAATATATTAAAGAGGTTTTTGTCAAGTGCAAACGGGCATTATTTAAGAAAATTTATTTTTGTAATGCATAAATATAACTTTTTATGCTGTTTTTATCCGTAAAAAATGCATATCATAGCCTAAACTATTGCAAATGTGCTGAAAATCTAATATAATTACACTCAGGAAATAAACAGAAAAGGAGATTGACAAAATGAAAAAGTTAGGCTTCGGCTGTATGCGACTTCCTCTCAAGGTCAAAAAAATAAACAGCAGCATCGACCTTGAGAAGACAAAAGAAATGGTGGATTACTTTATTAATGAGGATTTCACATATTTTGACACTGCCTATATGTATCATGACGGCAGAAGTGAAAAAGCAGTCAGAGAGGCTGTGGTTAACAGATACAACAGAGAAAAATTTCTTCTTGCAGACAAAATGCCCGTGGGTATGCTTGTGACAAAAGGTGACACATCAAGAATTTTCCGCCATCAGCTGAAAAAGTGCGGTACCGAATATTTCGACTATTATCTGCTTCATGCTCTCAATGCAAAATATCTTGAAAGAGCTGAAAAGCTCGGGGTTTTTGAGTACCTTGCCAAAAAGAAGAGCGAAGGCAAAATCAGAAAGCTCGGCTTCTCCTTCCATGATTCTGCCGAAGTCCTCGACAGAATACTCACAAGACACCCAGATATGGAGTTTGTTCAGCTTCAGATAAATTATCTGGACTGGGAGGATGAAAAGGTGCAGTCACGTCTTTGTTATGAGGTGGCAAGAAAGCATGGCAAGGATATTATAGTTATGGAGCCTGTCAAGGGCGGAAAGCTTGCCGATGTGCCCGAAAAGGTAAAGGAGCTTTTTGCTTCGGAGCATCCCGATTGGTCACCCGCTTCGTGGGCAGTGCGCTTTTGTGCAGGTCTCCCGGGTGTTATCTGCGTACTCAGCGGTATGTCAGATATGGCTCAGCTTAAAGACAACACAGGCTATATGAAAAATTTTGAACCGCTGACAGAAAAGGAGCTCGGCATCGTCAAAACTGCGGCGGCCATCATCAATAATAAAGAAACTATTCCCTGCACAGTCTGCAGATATTGCACCTCAGTGTGCCCGATGAATATTGCAATTCCCGAATATTTCACGGCATATAATATGAAGCTCAGCGCTGAGGGCAGCCCCGAGGAATATCTCAGAGAAAATGCTGCCGGCAAGGGCAAGGCCGCTGACTGCATAAATTGCAGAAAATGTGAGGAAATGTGTCCTCAGCACATAGCTGTGACAGAGAAGCTGGCTCTTGCTGCAAAAACTTTCTGAGTGCTCTTTGTTATACCTGATTTCACATAGAGTTTTATTGTGTTTTTTACAAAATACAAGGCAGAAATCTTGACATCTTTATCGCTTTAATATATTATAAAGGTTATAACATAGTAAGTGAAATCGGAGAAGACGCTATGCAAAATCTTAATTGAGGAGTTTTACTTATGGAAAAAATTATCTATCTCATCCCTGTCATAGGCGTTGTAGGTCTGCTCTTTGCACTATTTCTTGCAATGAGAATCGGCAAGCATGACCCCGGCACAGAAAAAATGCAGGAAATTTCTGCAGCTATTCACGGTGGTGCCAAAGCATTCCTTTTTGCAGAATACAAAATTCTTGTGTTCTTTATTCTTGCTCTTTTTGTGGCAATCGGCTGTTGCCTTTCATGGTCCACTGCAGCAAGCTTCCTTCTGGGTGCAATTTTCTCAGTCGGTGCAGGCTATTTCGGCATGACAGTTGCAACAAAGGCTAATGTCAGAACTGCTCAGGCTGCTGCCACAGGCGGCATGAAAAAAGCTCTCAGCATTGCTTTCTCAGGCGGTGCAGTTATGGGTATGAGCGTTGTAGGCCTCGGTGTGCTGGGCATTTCACTTATATATATCCTGACAAAAGATGCCGATGTTCTTTTCGGCTTCAGTCTCGGTGCTTCATCAATTGCTCTGTTTGCACGTGTTGGCGGCGGTATTTACACTAAGGCTGCTGATGTTGGCGCGGACCTTGTGGGTAAGGTTGAAGCAGGCATCCCCGAGGATGACCCGAGAAACCCTGCAGTTATTGCAGATAACGTTGGTGACAACGTAGGTGACGTTGCAGGTATGGGCGCTGACCTTTTCGAAAGCTATGCAGGTGCAGTTATCTCTGCTATTTCACTTGGTATTGCAGCCTTCGCTCAGGCAAGCAATCCTTCAATCGGTCCTCTTTATCCTCTTTATATTGTTGCAATAGGTATCATTGCTTCAGTTCTTGCAACATTCCTTGTCCGTGGCGGCAAGTCAGATCCTCACAAGTCACTTAAGGTTGCAACAAACGCAGCTTCAATAGTTGTTATGATTGCAGGCCTTGCACTCAGCAGATATATGTTCGGCACATTCAAATATGGCTGTGCAGTTTTCGCAGGTATCCTCGTTGGTATTCTTATCGGTTCACTCACAGAGGTTTACACCTCAGACGCATATAAATCCGTCAGAAAAATTGCAGCACAGTCCGAAACCGGCACTGCAACAAACATCATTTCAGGTATTGCCGTTGGCCTTAAATCAACAGCAACACCCATTCTTCTTATCTGCGTTGCAATTTTCGTTTCATATTTCTGCTGCAAGAGTGAATTCGAGGGCACAGGCATTTACGGTGTTGCACTCGCTGCAGTAGGTATGCTTTCAACAACAGGTATCACCGTTGCAGTTGATGCTTACGGCCCCATCGCAGATAATGCAGGCGGTATTGCCGAAATGGCAGGTCTTGATGAAAGCGTAAGAGAAATCACCGACAAGCTCGACTCAGTAGGTAACACAACAGCTGCTATCGGTAAGGGCTTTGCTATCGGCTCAGCAGCACTCACAGCACTTGCTCTCTTCTTCTCATATGCTCAGGCTGTTAATCTTGAAGAAATGGGCATTGATCTTCTTGACTATCAGGTAGTTATCGGTCTTCTTGTCGGCGGTGTGCTTCCCTTTGTTTTCTCAGCCTTCACTATGGAATCAGTAAGTAAGGCTGCTTATGAGATGATCGAAGAAGTCCGCAGACAGTTCAAGACTATTCCCGGCATCCTTGAAGGCGAGGCTAAGCCCGACTATAAATCATGTGTTGCTATTTCAACAACAGCAGCTCTTAAGGAAATGATTATCCCCGGTGTGCTTGCAGTGGTTTCACCCTTGCTTGTAGGCTGCATCCTTGGTGTAAGAGCACTCGGCGGTCTGCTTGCAGGCTCACTTGTAACAGGTGTGCTTCTTGCCATCTTTATGTCAAACTCAGGCGGCGCATGGGATAACGCAAAGAAATTCATTGAAAGCGGTGTTCACGGCGGCAAGGGCGGCGAAGCTCACAAGGCATCAGTTGTCGGTGACACAGTAGGCGACCCCTTCAAAGACACAGCAGGTCCTTCAATCAACATTCTCATCAAGCTTATGTCAGTTGTTGCACTTGTGTTTGCACCCTTGTTTATGATGATAAACGCAGGTCAGGGCTTCCTGATGTAATTCGGAATTGCGGGTGAGTTTTGTCAGAGGATGAAACAACAAACCGCATAAGAATTTAAGTTCTTTGGTTACTCACTTTCAGGAAAGTGATGCCTGCCCGGCGAGGGCGATAAAAAGAAAAATTGAAAATACCATAACGAAAAGAGGACTGCAAAAGCAGTCCTCTTTTCAACAAAGAAAGTAGAAAGGTATGAAGAAAGGTTAAGTAGAAATCAGAATTTATCTTTGACTTCCTCGTCGGGGATAAGCCTTGCCACAACTGAGCTGTGTGTAACCACAACAACTTCGGCATAGGCGCACTTATCAAACTTATCGTAAAGTCTGCCTGCGCTGTAAGTGCCTTCGTATACAGTATGTATACTGTTAGCGACATAACCTATTGTTTCGATATAGGGGAGCGTTACAACAATGGCACTCGAGTCGTGTCTATTGTCAGGCTCTTTTTCCAACTTTACGGTTGAGCCTATTTTAAATGGCTTTTTGCCGTAGTAGTTGTTCACACCTGTTATGGTAATGAAAACTGTATTTTCCATAATTGACACTCCTTTCTTTTATGTTATGCTTATATTATACATATTGAAAGTCCGATTATTTGGAGTTTGGCGAATTTTGAAAAAGTTTTTGCAAATAACAGTTCCGCGTTTTTGATTCTTTTTGCGCGGCAGCAAAAAGAATGCCTTGCGGCGAGGACAAAAAAGAAGCTTTTAAGAGTTTGCATATTTAGAGTTTGTCAAAAATTCTTAAGAAAAACTGAAATCTTTTTTCGCATTATTGACTCAACAGAAAAACGCTCATATAATTAAGTTATAAAGAGGTGATATTATGGCTAAAAGACGTAAAATTACGGTTTGGATTATCGTCTGCTTGCTGTGGGAGACATTGGTGGTAGGTGTGCATATTTTTATGCGTTCTCAACTTAAGTTTCCTGCTCTTAACCTTGAAATATTCGGTTGGCTGATACCTGTGTTTATGGGTGCGCCTTTTTTGGCTTTTATTTTAGGCGTAGCGTCTGTGCATAGGAAAAGACTTATGAAAACCATTGCGGTAATATTTACCTTTTTAGGTGTGCTGATATATGTTGCATATGTGGGTTTGGTTACTTTTGGATTCACTGATTGGAAGCCTGGTTTATATCCTCTTATGTCGAAAACACAAAATGTAGAAAATTATCTTGTTTTAGATGGTAGATTCGATAAGAATTACGACGAAATAACAAAAATAATGCCAAAGAGTGTTCCAAAAAACGCTAAGAATGTGAGTTATAACTATGAGTATGACCCTACATCAAGAGCCTCGGTAAGTGCAGCCTGGGAACTTCCTGAAAATGAATACATCACTTTTAAAAATGAATCTTTAAACAAAGGACTTTTAAGCAGTGCGAAGGCTTCTGATGATGAGTTTTTTGAATATAAATGGAATGTTGAAGAAGTACCTGCATTCCATGGTTGGATGATTGTGGTGTTTGATGATATAAACTTTAGTGTGAAATGTATAGTAAAACAAAATTACGGTTCCTGATAAGTCAAACTAAAAAGACCTGCCCACATGGACAGGTCTTTTCAATTTTTTATATCTGATATTATCATTCGTATATGTGCGGCGGCTTCCTGAGACAAACCGCTTATATCAAGAGAATTATCATTGCTTCTGCCTAATAGATAATCTGTAGAAACACCAAAATAATCGGCAATTTTAAGGAGCATATCAATAGAGGGTTGGATGTTGTTATTTTCCCAATTGGAGACCGCTTGTTTCGATACAGACAAGCATTTTGCAAATTCAACTTGTGTAAGTCCGTGAGCTGTTCTGAGTTCCTTGATTCTAATGTTTAGCATAGAAAAAACTCCTTATAAAGTCCAAAATTACAATACTATTATATAATTAATGATTGACAGAATTAAAATACTATGGTATATTGATTGTGGACAAACTCCAAGAATTAAAGAAAAAAGAGGTAAAAAGAATGATGGTTTTTGTAATTGTTTTTTTAGCCGCAGGTTTTATTCTGGTAAAGCGGCTTAAACCATTTATGGAGTATTAGGTAATTTTTTGAATAAAGCAAGAAAATAGCTGATTACGATGAAAGAGACTTGAAACATAGCCGGTATCAAGTTTATGCTTTTACTAACATACTATAGGAAAAATCAACATCTTTTAATGGTGTTGATAAGATAGTTAAAAATTTTATATATATATTATTTATAAACTAAAAAAGGGGTTTTTAAAAATGATTATTATAGTTTTAATTATTATTGCAGTTGTAGGGTATGTGCTTTATAGCAAAAATAAAAATGGGAAGAATACTAACAGTCAAACTGCTAAAGCACAGAGCAATGCAGAGAAAAAAGAAACTTTTATAAGTTTTACAGATGTTGAAAAGCAGCAATTATCGAAACTCGGAAAGTTAGATCCTGTTATGGTTGCATATAAGAAAGCAATTAACGGAGATGCGAAAGCAATGATGTTTTTAGGGTTAGTTTATAAACAGGAATTTAACAATCCCAAAAAATCGTTTTATTGGGTGGAGAAATCTGCTCAGAGAGGAAATTCCGAGGCAGAATACCTTCTCGGCACGTATTACGGAAGGGGTTATGGGGTAGAGCAAAAGAAAGCTATGGCAAATATGTGGATTATTATGTCTGCTAAAAAAGGGAATAAAGATGCGATAGCATTTTTGAGCAAAACAATGACAAAACAAGAGATGAGAGATTTAGAAATACCTGTATAAAATTTTTAATAAAAAGGTGCGTTAACTTGGGCTACTACGATGCAAGAGGTTATTACAGAAGTGACGGCGAAGGTGGATATGATTCTAAAGGCTATTGGCGTAATGTAGGTGAAGGTGGATACGACTATAGAGGTTATTATCGTGCACCTTACGAAGCAGGTTACGATTCACGCGGATACTATAGATATTTCGGTGAAGGCGGATATGACGGAAGAGGTATTTACCAACATAATGGTTGGTGGCACAATTCATTCAAATAAAAAGAAGGAGGAGTAAGAATGGCAGAGGAACGCAAGTGCTTCTTATGCATTTATTGTCAAAAAGATCCGGGATCTAACTGGGGTTGGTATTGTAACTATAAAAGAACTCATGTGAGACCTGATGATTATTGCGGCAATTTCTCATCAAAATATTAATAAGCAAAAAAATACCTGTCCGACAAGGACAGGTATTTTTATTCATAATTCATAATTCCTCATTCATAATTGAATCAGGGAAGGTCCTCTTCATTTGCAAGGTTGTGCCATACATTCTGTACGTCATCATTGTCCTCAAGCATCTCAAGAAGCTTGCCCATGCACTTGAGGTCGTCTTCGTTTGTCAGCTCTGTTTCTGTGTTGGGAACATACTCAACCTCGGCGGAAACGAACTTATAGCCCTTAGCCTCAAGGTCGTCGCGTACAGCACCTAAATCGTTAGGCTCTGTGCGGATAACGAAAACATCCTCGTCGTCGCTCAGGAAGTCAACTGCACCTGCTTCAAGTGCGTCTTCCATAAGCTTTTCTTCGTCGGTGTCTTCCTGCTCGATAACGATAACACCGTAACGTGTGAACATGAATGAAACGCAGCCCTGCTGACCCATGTTGCCCTTATTCTTGTCGAAATAGTGGCGCATTTCGCCTGCAGTACGGTTACGGTTATCAGTGAGAGTTTCAACGATAACAGCAATGCCTGAGGGGCCGTAGCCTTCATACATGATTTCTTCGTAGTTGTTGCCGCCTGCTTCGCCGCTTGCCTTTTTGATAATTCTTTCAATATTGTCGTTGGGCACGTTGTTGGCCTTAGCCTTGGCAATAACGTCCTTGAGCTTTGAGTTTGACGCAGGGTCGGGACCGCCGTCACGCACTGCAACGGAGATTTCTCTGCCTATTTTAGTGAAGACCTTGGCTCTTGCACCGTCAGTCTTTTCTTTTTTTCTTTTAATGGTACTCCATTTTGAATGGCCTGACATTTGATTCACCAATCTTTCTTATATTATTACAACTCGTATAATTTACCACTTTTTTGCGCTTTTGTCAAGACAAAACAGGTACTCTGCCGCAGAAAGACAGAGTACCGTTAATATTAAAGTGTTATCTTGAATGTCAGCCCCGTTGTGCCTGTGGTGGAAACGCGGATTTTTCCCTTGTGACGGTTGACAATAGCCTGAGCAATTGAAAGCCCTATTCCGTAACCGCCAACCTTTTCCTCTCTTGCTCTGGAGGCATCACCTCTGTAAAAACGGTCGAAGAGGTGAGAAACAGTTTTCGGGTCAATATATTCGCAGGTGTTATAGCTTTCTATGACAATGCTTTTGCCTGATTTATAAAGGCTGAGCTTTATGTGTCCGCATTCATCAGTGTACTTTATAGCATTGTCGCAAAGGATGGTGATAAGCTGTCTTATTTCAGCCTCGTTGCCGTAAAACTTAAGGTTGTCTGCTGCTGAATAAGAGAAGTGCTTATTTGCCACAGCAGCGCTTGTTTCAAAGTTTGCGGCAGTGTCAAGAAATGCAGTGCTGATATTGAATGTGCTGTGAGTGTCGGTGCTTTGCATTTCGTTAAGCTTTGTCAGCTCAACTAATTTTTTAACAAGATGGTTCATTCTGGTGGTCTGATTTTTTATGCTGGTGAGCCATTCGTTTTCACCGTCGCACATTTCAAGCACTTCAGCATTTGCCGAAATAATTGCAAGGGGAGTTTTCAGCTCATGGCTTGCATCTGTGATGAACTGCTTTTGTTTTTCAATGCTGTCTGCAATAGGCTGCATTGCTTTTTTCGAAAGCCAGTAAACAAGCAGCACAAGAACAGTGATAGTGATTATATTAACAAAAACTGAAATAGTCGCAAGAGCAGCAACCTGAGCAATATCCCTTGTCATATCAATGAAAACCATCATAGCCCTGCCTGAATCGTTTTCGGTGTAATAATAGCGGTAAAAATCTATCATTCCGAAGCCGGGCTCAGTGTTATAAATTCGTGACGCATAGTCGAAGGCGAGCTTATCATCAACCTTTTCTGCATTTTTAGTTGAGATTTTTGTTACAACATTGTCGCTCATTTCAACCACAAAATATCTTGTGGAATAGGGAGTCTGTATGTTTATATGATATTCACCGAAGGGGTTTAAAAAGTTGCCGAAGTTATAGTCACTGTCAAAATTATAAGGCAGCACACCCTGGTTGGCAGTGATTATTTTAAGTACCGCGCGTATATCCGAATCACGCTGATATATATTGATAACATTAACGCCTATGGTTTGCACTATTGTCAGTGAAGCAAGAGCAAACATAGCAATAAACATAAACCGTCTTTGTAGTATTTTCAGCATAATATGAATTGTCGTTTATCTGAAGCGACTTTTCCTTTCCTGATTTTTCTTGCAAGGCGTGCAGGTTTATTTAGCCTCTTCAATGGTGTATCCTACACCTCTCACAGCCTTGATTTCCTGATTTGCGCCGAGAGTTGACAGCTTTTTGCGAAGATAGGATATATATACCCACACAACATTGATTTCCGCTTCTGTTTCATAGCCCCATATTTTTTCCATAAACTGCTCTGTTGAAATCAGACGTCCGGGGCTGCTCATAAGAAGCTCAATCATCTGGAATTCCTTGTTGCCAAGGCGCAGTGAGTTGTCGCCTACACTAAGCTCAAAGGTTTCTCTGTTGAGTGAAAGATTGCCTATAGTGAGCAGGTTAGGTGAAAACTCAGATTTTCTTCTTGTGAGCGCTCTGATTCTTGCAAGAAGCTCACCCATTGAAAAGGGCTTTGTCAGATAGTCATCGGCACCGGTGTCAAGGCCGAGAATTTTATCCTCTGTTTCACTTTTGGCCGTGAGAATAATAACGGGAGTGTCAACACCCTGCTTTCTCAGCTCAGAAAGAACCTCAAGGCCGTTTTTCTTAGGCATCATTATATCAAGAATAATTGCATCATAGTTTTCACACAGACCGTAATCGAGAGCATCCTGTCCGTTGAAAACAGGGTCAACGGAATAGTTGTTATGCTTTAAAACAGCGCATAAGGCTTTAGATAAATCTTTTTCATCCTCAGCAAGTAAAAGTCTCATAGTTTATCCTCCTGTGATATATGTTTCTATTATATATCAAGTTTTTCATTAAGTAAATATTATATTCCCAACTTTAAATAAACTAAAAAGCACACCCGAAAAACGGATGTGCGTTAAAATCAGATTTCGCTTATATA
>JAZNUW010000035.1:0-14300 GCA_045592465.1 Acutalibacteraceae bacterium
AGCCTTCGACCATCTTCTCACCGTTATGGTGAGCATATATCTTGTCAAATGGCAGAAACGTTTTCGAAAAATGTTTCCCTTTAAATAAATGCAAAATTGTGGCCGAGGGTTTACTGTATGCAGATATTGAACTCTCTGTCCGCAGAGTAAAAGCTCAGAAGCTTAAAATTTTATCAATCTAAATATAAAACAGGTCACTACCAATCGGCAGTGACCAGTATTTTTTATAATCGAGGGAGTTGATATTTAACTTTAACTTCCTTTGCATTTTGCATTTAAAGAGCTTTGCTCTCTTCGTTTATTTCCCTTTCAATCCATGCCATAATCAGATTAACTATTTTTTCAATCTGAATATCATTAAGCTCCTTGCCTGGCTTTACCTTATACCACTTATAAAGACAGCCTCTGCAGCAGCAGGCCGTTGCATGCTGTGCAATAAAAACGGGATGTCCCTTCATAGGTGTCTGCTTGCCGTCGTTGGCAATGTACTGTGGAGCAAGGCGGCTTGTTATAAAGTCTGTGGCATGGAGCCTTATTGTTTCTATACCTTTTTCTTCAATGTAGGCCTTGTCTTTTTCGCTGAGGTGAAAAGAGGAACGGAATTTTGACTTTGAGAGCTTGTCGAGTGCCTCATCAATGCTTTGCATCAGTTGGAATTAGCGAGCCATTCATGCTCTTTTGCATAGAAACGTGTGGTTTTATACCAGGGGTCGTCGGGAAGGTGTCTTATCATCCACACATAGCACATTTCATATCCGGGAGCCACAACCTGGTGGTGGTCGTTACCGTCTGTGATATATGAGGCTGAGCCCTGAACACTCTTATAAACATCGTTGCCGATAAAGCAAGCGCCGAAGCCCTGGGGCTTATCAAACTGATAGTAGTACACCTCGGGCTGAGGATGATGGTGGGGAGGATAGCTTGACCATTTGCCGGGCTGGTTGAAAACCTCACCGAGCACCATATTTGAATAGGGAGCATTGTCATAATCAAAAACAGTTGAGCAGATTCTGTGACCTGTGCCGCCCCACTGACCCTTGCCGAATTCCTGATAGAGAATGTCTTCGGGTTTATAGAAAACAGGAGCAAAGTCCTTGTCGTTATCTGTCTGCTGAATGAGAATTTCAGTGTCCTGCTTTGCAGTGATGCTCACTTCAACATTTCTGGGCACGTGAAGGCAATAGGGCTTCTTTTCAAAAGGACCGCTGCGCTTCATTCTTTCTGTGGTACCTTGCCATGAAATTTCGGCCTCACCTGCAAGGATAAGAAAAGCAGTTTCGCATTTATCGTCAACAAGGGTGAGGGTTTCATTATCTGCAAACTTTTTAACCTTGATGGTCATAAGCATTTCGGGATGATATTTGCCCATTTCACACACGAGTCTTTCGCCGTTTTGGTTATATTCATTATATTCGAGCATAGTGATTCTCCTTTGCTTTTTATAAAAGAATTGTACTACAAAGTGAGTGCTTTTTCAAGATGTTTTTGTTGTAAAGGACAAATAAATATGATATACTCTTTTTGTCTATATGTTGCTGCTGCAACAACAAGCAAAGGAGAAAGCATTATGCCTTATTTATTCACACACTTCAAAGAAAAGCTCACTCCCGACGGAGAGCAGGTTTATTTTTCAGTCAGCCGTGACGGCTTTAACTGGGAACAGCTCAACAGGGGCGAACCGATACTCACAGCTCAAAAGGGCTTTATGGGCTGCCGCGATATTGAAATTGTGAGAACCGATGACGGTTTTGTAATTCTCACAACGGATGAATGTATTGCTAACCGTTACGACGAAAACTATCAGGTAAACTGGAAAATTGTCAACCGTACCGGAAGCAAGTGCCTTCGCATGTGGAAAACCAAGGACCTTATCAATTTCTCTGAGGAAATACTTGCTCCCATAGGCGTTGAGAGCTTCGGCTGTATGTGGGCACCAGAGGTCTATCACGAAAAAGAAACAGGGGAATATCTTATTCACTGGGGATCAACGGTCAAAGAGGATGATTACAGTCATATGTCAATTTATTGCAGTGTGACCAAGGATTTTGAGACCTTCTCAGAGCCGAAGATGTTCTTTACAAAGGATAACGAAATTCTCGATACTCACATAAGAAAAATTGACGGCGTTTATCATATGTTCTATAAAAATGCAGAGCATCCTTCAATGAATATGCATGCCACATCAGATAATCTTTACGGCCCGTATAAGCACGATGAGGAATTCGAAAAATATATGGCTACTCTTGAAAAGCCGGGCAGCTATGAGGCTCCCACCACACTTGTGCTTCCTGACGGCAGATGGTGCCTCATGCTTGACTTTTTCGGCTGTGAGAAGCCCAAGATGGGTTACGTACCCTTTGTGTCTGATAAACCCGGTGACAGCAACTTCACTATGGCAAAAGAAAGCTTTTCCTTCCCTTACGGTTTCAAGCACGGCGGAATTGTTGAGATAAGCGAAGAGGAATACGCAAGGCTCAAAGATTACTATAAAAACTGAGAAAAAACCTTTTTGCAACCGTTGGTTGCGAAATTTCAAGCCTTGCTTTATGGCTTATTGCTGCTGCTTATGATATGCTTTGGGCATAAAGAAAGGAGGAAGCAAAAATGAAGCTTCACGAAAAGATATTCAATCAACGAAAACTCAAGGGGCTCTCGCAGGAAGAGCTGGCAGAAAAGCTCGGTGTGTCAAGGCAGGCTGTGAGCAAATGGGAAACAGGTGAGGCCTTGCCTGAGATTCCGAAGCTTAAAGGGCTTGCTGATGTCTTTGGTGTTACCACAGATTATCTTCTTGATGATAATGAGGATGCATATGAAAAAAGCGAGATGAAAACTGCCGACCCTTTTGATAAAATTCTCAACTGGTTTGACACTTTGCCTGCAAAGCTGGCACCGTTTTTTAAAAAATACGGCTGGCTCGGAGGCTTCGTGCTGATAGTTTACGGCGTATACAGACTCGTCAGTGTTTTTGCCGGCCTGGGAATGTTGAATAATGTGCCTCTCAGCGCAACGGGTATGACCGTTCCCTTTCTGTTTGCGTGGTTTATTAACGGAGCTATAGGTGTTGCCTTTATTATTGCAGGCATCATCATTATAAAAAAATTCAAACCTAAAAAATCCACCTGAACTCAGGTGGATTTTTTTATAAGGGATATTTTATTCAGCACTTGCTCTTCTGATATAGTTTTTGAAGAATCTCAGAGCATTTTCCATAAGGCTGACAGGAAGTCTTTCATTTGTGCCGTGTGTGCAGCGAAGAAGCTCGGTTGTCAGCTCAAAGGGAGCATAACGGTAAATGTTTTTGCAGATAGGCTCATAGTTATAAGCATCTGTGCCGCCCATAACAAGATAGGGGGCAACAATAGCACCGGGCTGAAGTGACTTTGTGACGTCACGGATAATGCCGTAAGCTCTTGAGTCTGTGGGTGAGAATGAGGAAGCTTCCTTTGAATTGAGAACATTGATTTCAATGTCCTTATTCTTACATGACTTACGGATGTGGTCGATAAGATCCTGCTTGGTTGTGCCGGGCATTGCACGGAAGTTAACAGTAATAGCTGCACGCTGGGGGAGTACGTTTGCTGCGGGGCTGCCCTGAGCCATTGTTACAGCAGTTGTTGTGCGTGTCAGACAAGCAAGGAAGGGCACATGTTTTGACAACTCAACAATAGCAGGATGAAGAAGAGGCATATTGCATGTTATAAGACGCACAGGATATGAGCATTCTCTGCCGATGGCATCAAACAGGCTCTTCATGTTGTCGTTAAGATATGCCTTGAACTGGTTATTCTCAAGGTCTTTGATAACACCTGCAATTTTGCCGAGGGCTGTGTGTACGGGAGGCTGTGATGAGTGGCCGCCCTTTGCATTGACAACGATTTCAATATCTGAATAGCCTTTTTCTGCAACACCGACGCCGGCAAGGAATTTGTTTTCGAGCACACCGGGCACGTTAATGGGAATCATTGCGCCACCCTCGTCGATTACACAGTCAAGAGTAATGCCTCTGTTTTTAAGGGTAAGCATAAGATCCTTTGCACCGTTATCTGCGTTTGCAACAACCTCTTCGTTATCACCGAAAAGAAGATAAACATCTCTTTCGGGCTGGAAGCCTTCTTCGAGAAGAGCTTCAACAGATTCCATAACTGCAATAAGGTGATTTTTCATATCCACTGTACCGCGGCCCCAGATAAATTCGCCGTCATCATAACCGCTGAATGCGTCATAAGTCCAGTCATCTTCTGTGCCTTCTGAAACGGGAACAACGTCCTGATGTGCCAGAAGAGCAATAGGCTCAAGGTCGCTTCTGCTGCCCTTCCAACGATAAAGAAGGTTTGCAGGGGGCACGATTTCTTTTTCGAGAGTTTTTGCAATAAGGGGATAAGCTTCGTCAAGGAACTTGTGGAATTTTTCAAATTCTGCCCAGTCAACTCTTTCGCTCTCTCTGTAAGAAATAGTTTTGCACTGAACAGCCTTTGAAAGATTCTCACGGTAGCGCTGAACGTTGATCTCTTCCTGAGGAAGGGGCTCACTTTCGGTCTTTTTGGGTGTGTAAAGAGCCGCATGAACAGCGTTTGCTGCAGCTGCAGCCGCAATAGCACCGCCAATGATGTGACGTTTCTTCATAGTGTTTCAACCTCTTTTTCTTTGAGTTTAATTTTAACTATACTATTATATACCAAACACAAGACAATTTCAATAGTTAATTTGATTTGTGATTTAAATAAAGGTTGACACATTCTCAGCAAAGTGCTAAAATAGCTTAGATGAAATTTCGGAGGTAAAACATTATGATGCCTAAAGGTGTAATAAAAGTTATATGCATAATTATGGCTGCTCTTATGATTCTCAGTGTTGGTGCAGTTGTGCTTCAGGTTTTTGCTGCAGATGCAGCTCTTATGCCTCTTGCAATGCCTGCAACAGGCGACAATGACGCCGATTACCTTATTCCTGCAGGTATAGGTGTGCTTGCAATTCTTGCTGTGGGCCTTTGCCTTGTGCTGCCTAAGCTGAAGAAAAAATAAGCTTATAAATTGAATATGAGTGTCGGTTTTGTTCTTTTTGTACAAAACCGGCCTTTTATTTTTGTGGGAGACGACAGTGTGTTTATATTGTAAAAAAAATCCTAAAGTGGTAAAATAAAGTGTAAAACTCGAAAGGGGATGTAAATATGAAAAAAATCATGGCATTAGTCTTGGCAACGGTTATGGTGCTGTGCACTTTTCCTGTGGCAATTGCCGCTGAAACACAGCAGGAAGAACTCACGAAGTACCCTGTAATTATGGTGCCGGGCTACACTTCATCGTCATATTACAAGATTGATGAAGCAACGGGCGAAAAAATTATGGTCTGGGGCGACGCAGCCGGTCAGGTTGTGTCAGGTGCTCAGGACGGTATGCTGGAAAAAATTCTTGCCGAGGCTGCTAAATTCTTTGTTACAGGCGATGCAACACAGCTTGCCTCAATTCTCGGCTCAGGCTTCAGAAGAATCTTTGCCGACCTTAAGTGTGACGATGACGGCAGACCCAGTGTGCCGGTTTATAATTATGTTCACACGGCAGAAGAAACCAACTATGCAAATCTCGCTGAAAAGTACCCCGAGGGTGACCACCAGGCTGAAAAAGAGATTATGGATGATATAGGCGCAATGGTCGGCAAGGAAAACACCTATGTTTTCACCTGCGACTTCCGTATGGGTGCCGTTGAAATTGCAAATTCTCTGAGAGCATATATTGAAGATGTAATCAGCTATCACAATAGGGATAAAGCTGAAAAAGACCGTGTTGACAAGGTTAACATCTATGCCCTTTCTCACGGCGGTCAGGTTACAGGCACCTATCTTACACTTTACGGTCATGAGGGCAGAGTCAACAATGCACTTCTCACTGTGCCTGCTCTTGGCGGTGCTGGAATTGCTTATGATGCTTTCAACGGCGATGCTGACTTTAATGATGCAGAGCTTCTGCAGTTTTTGCAGCACGGCTTCCAGATAGAAGAAGACCTTGACCTTTTCTTCAGAGCCAATCAGTTAGGCTTCCTTGATGAACTGGTAGAGGCTTTATTGCCCGAGTGTATGCCTATACTGGGCTGCTGGGGCAGTCTGTGGGATTTTGTTCCCCTTGAGCATTATGAAGCTATGAAGGCTAAAAACCTTGACCCTGTGAAAAATGCAGACCTTATAGCTCAGAGCGATTTCGTTCACTATGAAATTATGTCACCCGAAGGTGAGCACTACTATGCAAAGGGCTTCAAAAAAGCTGAACAGGCAGGCACAAACATCTATATTATAGCAGGTTATGATGTGCAGATTGTTTCAGGTATGCCTGTAAGCTCAGACTCAATTATTCCCATAGAGGGTGCAACAGGTGCCACAGCAGCTCCCTATGGCAAACGCTTCAGTGACGGTTACACACAGAAGGTTGACACAGGCTTTTATCAGGTGTCACCCTCAATGACAGTTGACGCATCAACAGGCTATCTGCCTGAGCGCACCTGGTATATTGAAAACTTCCACCACGGCATGACATATAAAGATGATTTTACCTTCTCACTTGCCTGCAAGCTTCTTCTTACAGATGGCGGGGGATATACGGTCAACTCTTTGGCTGACTATCCTCAGTTCCATGCAACAACCAACTCAGCACATGTTATTTTTGCAGAGTTTGATAACAGCAAGGAAGGCTTTGTTTCATCTCAGGATAAGGAGCTTATCATTAAGAATATTTCCTATGATTCAGTTATAACAGTCAGCTCAGTGAGTGTTTACGGTGCTGATTTCGGCTTCTTCTTTATGCCGTTTATATTAAAGCCGGGCGAGAGCAAGGCAATAAAAATTCAGGGCGATATTCCTCAGGTCAGCCTTAAAAATATCGAAGTCAGCCTTTCATATCTCAGCAACAAGGTTACTCCCGTGTGCGAGAGAACTCTCGACTTCACTGTTATGAACGGCGCCGCGGCAGAGTACGATGAAGCTCAGCCCCTGACAGATGCTGATTATCCCAAGAATATTGACAGAGTTTATCCCGCTTTTATCAACACAATTCTCGAAAAGGCCGGTCTTAAAGCAATCGCGTCAAATATCCTTGATGTTTTTGCTCAGGCACTTCACATAATGACCAAGATGTTATATAGATAAGGAGAGAAAAATATGAAAAAGCTTCTTTCACTTTTACTTGCTGTTTTAATGTGCTTTTCTGTTTGTACTGTGGCCTTCGCGGGCAGCTATAAGCAGGAGGGCAACAACTATCCCGTTATTATGATTTCGGGCTACAGCTCATCATCACTGCGCTATTTTGACGAGGAAACAGGTGAGGAAATTCACGCCTGGGGTAACACCGGCGATCAGGTTATGATGGCTCTTGAGGAATATAAAGAGGAGCTTATTGTTGCAGCAGGCAAGTTTGTTGCAACGGGTGATATTTCACCTGCAGTTGAGGTTGTGGGAACAGCCTTCAGATGGCTTTTTGACAGTCTTCGCTGTAATCCTGACGGCTCAAGCATAAAAGAGCTTTCAACCTATCTTAACACTGCCGAGGAAACTAACTGGGTAAACATTCAGAAAAATTATCCTAACGGCGAACACAATGAAGAAACTGAAATGATGGAGATAATCTCCGAAGAAATCGGTGACGAAAATGTTTATCTTTTCACCTGTGATTTCCGCAAGGGTCCCGTTGAAATTGCAGGAAGAATGAGAGCATATATTGACGATGTAATTGCTCATCACAATAAGGACAAGGCTGAAAAAGACAAGGTCGATAAGGTAAACCTTATTGCAGTTTCTCACGGCGGTCAGACCACAGGCACATATCTCACACTTTACGGCTATGAGGGCAAGGTCAACAATGCTGTTCTTACAGTGCCTGCTCTTGGCGGCGCCAGCCTTGCTTATGACCTTATGAGCAATCAGGGCAAGCTTGACGAATACGGTCTTATTCAATATATCGAGCACGGCATGAAGTGGGAAGAGGACTATCATGTTCTTGTTGAAGCAGAGCAGTTAGGCTTTGTTGATGCTCTTGTCGGTGAGCTTGTGCCTCAGATTATCGATGTTGTCAGATATTGGCAGAGCCTCTGGGATTTCATTCCCGTTGAACATTATGAAGAGCTTAAGGCTGAGCTTCTTGACCCTGTTGAATGTGCAGAGCTTATAGAAAGAAGCGACTATATGCACTATGAAATTATGTCACCTCAGGGCGAAAACTATTTCGGCAAGGGCTTCAAAAAGGCTCAGGATATAGGCACAAACATCTATATTATGGCAGGCTACAACGTGAAGAGTGTCAGTGGCGGCGAGGTTACAAGTGATGCTATTATTCCCACAGCATCTGCAACAGGCGCAACGGTTGCTCCCTTCGGTCAGCGCTTCAATGACGGTTATAAGCAGAAGTTTGACACAGGCTATTATCAGGTGTCACCCTGCATGACAATTGATGCTTCCACATCTTATATTCCCCATCACACATGGTTTGTTGAAAATTATTATCACGGAATGACAACCAGTGATCCTTTCTCAAAGGAGCTTCTGTTTACTCTTCTTCTCAGTGATAAGAGCTATGACGTGCACACGATGCAGGGCTATCCTCAGTTCCACGAAACAACCAATCCGTCACACGGTGTGCATGCTATGTTCTCAGACAGCCAGGAGGGATATCTTTCATCAAAGGATAAGGCTCTTGTTGTTACTAATTGCTCGGCAATAAACGATATCACCGTTATGAGCATCAACGCACGCGGTCTGGATATTGATTTTAGTTTTGAGCCATTCACCCTCAAGCCGGGTGAAAGCAAGGAGGTTGCCTTCATAGGTGAAATTCCTCAGGTAAGTGCAAAGAATTTTGAGATAAACATTTCATTTATGAATAAGACAATCACTCCCGTAAGCGACAGAACCTTTGATTTCACAATAATAAACGGCCCCTCGGCAGAGTACGATGCAAGCAAGCCCTATGTGAAGGCTGATATGCCCAAGGAGCTTGACGAGGTTATAGGTGAAAAGGCAAGTGCAGTGCTCAAAAAGTTAGGCATAAGAAACACTGCCGCAACTGTTTATAACATTGTCATAAAGGTTTTTCAGCTTATAAAGAATTTATTTGTAAAATAAAAAATTAAGAATAACACCTCACTTTTTGAGTCAAACTATCATTACGTGATGAGTTTACTCGTCATAAAAAGTGAGGTGAAATTTATGCATAACGAAGGCGTTAAATGCTCAGTTAACGAATGTGAGTATCATGTTGACTGTGACAAGTGCAGTCTTGATAAGATTGAAGTGTCACACGAAAAGACAAGCGCAGATGCTATTGCAATTCCCCATTTCTGCAAGAGCTATCAGAAGAAGACTAAATAAGAAGAAGCATCCGCCGGGGTTTAACTCAGGCGGATGCTTTTATAAATGATTATTTTATTTGATGATGTTGTCAATTACACTCTTGTATTCGGCAAGTCTTGCCTTTGACTCTTCTCTGGTGTCGGCCTGAACACTGTAGTAAACCTTGATTTTAGGCTCTGTGCCTGAAGGTCTTACTGCCATCCATGAGCCGTTTTTCCAGAGGAATTTAAGCACGTTTTCTTTAGGCAGGTCTGCAATACCCTTGCTGTAATCGATAACCTCCTGAAGACCGTCGAAAAGGTCCATGCCCTTATCTCTGAAGTAAACCATAAGCTCAGCAATTTTTTCTGCGCCGTCCTTGCCCTTGAGCACAAATGAATCAAGGTGGTCAAGATAATAGCCGTATTCAGCATAAACATCTTCAAGAGCATCAACAAGAGTTTTGCCCTGATTCTTATAGTAGGCAGCCATCTGACAGATAAGCATTGAAGAAACAACAGCATCCTTATCTCTTGCGTGAGTGCCTACGAGATAGCCGTAGGATTCCTCATAGCCGATGATGAATTCCTGCTTGCCGCTTGCTTCATATTTATTGATTTTGTCACCGATATACTTGAAGCCGGTGAGGGTTTCTTCACACTGCAGGCCGTAGCTTCTGCCGATGTTTGCACCAAGCTCTGAAGTAACGATAGTTTTTACAAGAGTACTTTTTGATGAAAGAGTAGCTTTTTTCATTTCAAGGATAAACTTGACAAGAAGAGCGCCTGTCTGATTGCCTGTGAAAAGAACATATTCGTCGCCGCTTTTAACTGCTATGCCCACTCTGTCGCAGTCCGGGTCTGTGCCGAGAACGAGGTCAGCGCCGATTTCTTTTGCCTTTTCAATAGCAATTGTGAGGGCATCCTTTTCTTCGGGGTTGGGGCTTCTCACGGTTGAGAAGTTACCGTCGGGCATTTCCTGCTCTTTAACAACGGTGACATTCATACCCTCGAGCATTCTTCTGACAGGGATATTACCTGTGCCGTGAAGGGGAGTGTAAACAATTTTAAGCTCAGAGGGCTCTTCATAAACACTCTGCTTCTTAACCTCAGCGCAGAAAGCTGAAAGCACATCTTCACCAACAGAGTTGATGTTTTCAGCCTTGCCCTCAAAGGGAATAGCGGTGTAATCTTCAATAGCATTAATGCACTCAATTGCGCCCTTGGCATCCTCTGTGCAGAACTGGCAGCCCTTGCTGTCATATACCTTATAGCCGTTGTACTCCTTGGGGTTGTGGGAAGCGGTGAGCATTACACCTGCAGTGCAGCCGAGATGTGATGTTGCAAAAGAGAGCACGGGAACGGGAACAAGGAATTCAAACAGATAAACCCTGAAGCCCTGGTTTGAAAAGATGTCAGCGGCAACCTTTGCAAAATAAGCAGAGTTGTTTCTTGAGTCATAGGCGAGAACAACACTAAGGTCACCTTCGTTCTTTGATTTGATATACTGTGCAAGACCGTAAGTTGCTTTGCCGACGGTGTATTTGTTCATGCGGTTTGAGCCTGCGCCCATAATACCGCGGAGTCCGCCTGTGCCGAAGGCGAGGTCTTTATAAAATCGGTCTTCAATTTCTTTTTCGTCAGTGATAGCCATAAGCTCTGCTCTGGTGTCTTCGTCAAAAGAGAGCCACTGCTGATATTTTTCTTTATAATTCATTTTCTTCATCCTTTCCGGAAATTAATTCACAATAATTATATCACATAGGCTTTGTCGAAAACAATATATAAAATAAATTTTTTGAATGTAATTTAAAAATATTGCTAGATTTGTCAGTTGGGTGTATAATATAAAAACCGGCAAATAATAATCAGGAAGAGGTGAGCGCGGTGAAAAAAATAATGCTGACATTTTTGTGTGCAGGTCTTGTGCTGTGCGCAGGCTTTTGTGTGTCAGCAAAGCACATACGCGATGACAGTGTCACTGTCTTTGCACAGATAAGCGATGAAGCCTCAACCGATGCTCAGCTTCCTGAAGAGTCAGAGCAGCAGAAAACACTCGCTCAGGTTGAAAATCTTACTGTTGTCAAAAGCCTTCAGGGCGGGTTTTCTCTTTCTTGGTCAGCAGTGCCTGATGCCTATGCTTACAGAGTTTTTATCAAGGATGAAAAGGAAGAAAAGTATAAATATTCCATGACGGTGAAAGGTACACAGGCAACTATAACCGATATAGAAAACGAAGGAGGTCTTCGCGTAAAGGTGAGAGCCTTCTGCTATGACGGTGCAGATGTTGTCGAAGGCGATTTCAGTGAATCTGTGGGTGCGGTGACAGCACCTGCGGGGGTTAAAAAAATATACACAAGAAACATCAGCAATGACAGCATAACTCTTTATTGGGATAAGGCGAAGGGTGCAACAGGATACAGGGTATATATCTATGACACCAAGAAAGAAAAATTCAGAATTTATAAGCGCACAAGCAGAACCACCATCACTGTTAATTCTTTGCAGAAGGATACCGGTTATACCTTCAGAATAATGAGCTATAAAAAGATTGATAACAGTGTGGCTTTCGGTGATTTCAGTGAAGATTATGCTGAATATACTTATAATTCAGGTGCCTTGCCTCACACAAAGGCACAGGCTGCCCAGTACTATAATAATCACATAGCAAAGCTCAAGGCTCAGGAGAATATGACAATTAAATATAACAAGTCAATTGACACGGAATTCATCTCCTGTACCACCCAGAACCTTGCAGTGAGTGTTAAAAATACCCTTAATCTTTTTGAGGGTACTCTGAGTCAGAAGTATAACATCAGAAACGGCAAAGGCGACCTTAAAAGCGCCAACAGGCTCATTGAGCCTTACGGCAAAAAGGCTGCTCTTGAGAAAGAGGATATAAGCAGCTTCAGTGTGCACGAAAAAGACGGCAGCATAATATTTGAAGTTATAATAAAAAGCGAAAACAAAATCTATAAAAAGGGCGAAAAAAACCAGAAATCATATTTTGACGGAGTGCTGACTCTGCCCGAATATAAAACACTGAAAACCGCACCCCTGTCTATTGACGGAGCAGACAGTTATTACAGTTACGGCACACTGACTCTTAAAATAACCGACAGAAGAGTTTCTGTTTTCAAGGTTAATGCGGCAGTGCTTTCAAACATAGCCTTCAGTGTTTCAGATGTCAAATCAAGCGCGGTTATAGGCTATGAACTTAATGAACGGTATGAAATAAAATATGATGTGTGAGCTCTTGATTTTAATCAGAGTATATAGTACAATAAAACAAAAAGGAGAAAAATTATGGGACTTGCTTATCTTCTTATTCTTTTCGGCGGACCTTTGTTAATTATCGAAGAACTGTTTTCTGATATTCTTCCGGTTTTTGCAATGCCGGTATTTTTAGCCAAAGGTGCAATTGACCTGATAATAGAAACTTTCTTTCAATAAACAGAATCAGAGATATATCCTATGATGGTGTTGTTTATACAGCACCATCTTTTTTGTGCGTTTCGGCTTTTATGACAAAAAATCTTGATTAAGGCTTTAATTTTTTACCAATACACTATTGCAAGAAATAAAATAATTTGATATTATTATGGATGGTAATCAAGTAAAACCAATAATAACTCTCGAAAGGGGACTAAACGTCATGAATTACACACATGAAGTTGAACAAATGTGTACGGTCAAAAAAGGACCGAACCACGGACCTGCTCCCATTCCCGAAGAAGGCAAATGGGTAAAGGCTTATGAAATCAAGGATATTTCCGCTTTCACACACGGTGTGGGCTGGTGTGCTCCTCAGCAGGGTGCTTGCAAGCTTTCACTCAACGTTAAGAACGGCATTATCGAAGAAGCTCTCGTTGAGACAATCGGTTGCTCAGGTATGACTCACTCAGCTGCTATGGCAAGTGAAATTCTTCCCGGCAAGACACTTCTCGAAGCTCTTAACACAGACCTTGTTTGTGATGCTATCAACACAGCTATGCGTGAGCTCTTCCTTCAGATTGTTTACGGCCGCAGCCAGTCAGCTTTCTCAGAAGACGGTCTTTCAGTTGGTGCAGGCCTTGAAGACCTTGGTAAGGGCCTTCGTTCACAGGTTGGCACAATGTACGGCACAAAGCTCAAGGGTGTTCGTTATCTTGAAATGGCAGAAGGCTATGTAACAAGAATGGCTCTTGACGCAGACGATCAGGTTATCGGTTATGAGTTCGTTTCACTCGGCAAGATGACAGACTTCATCAAGAAGGGCGACGATCCCACAACAGCTTATAACAAGGCTATGGGCACTTACGGCAGATTCGCTGATGCCGCTAAGTATATCGATCCCCGTAAGGAATAAGGAGGTAAACGGACATGGCATTATTTGAAAGTTATTCAAGAAGAATCGACAAGATTCTTGCTGTTTTAAAAGAATACGGCATTTCTTCAGTTGAAGAATGTAAAGAAATCACACTCGCTAAGGGTATCGACTGCGACAAGATCGTAAGAGAAACTCAGCCTATCTGCTTTGAAAATGCTGTTTGGGCATACACAGTAGGTTGCGCTATTGCAATCAAAAAGGGTTGTGTAAAGGCTGCTGATGCTGCTGCTGCAATCGGTGAAGGTCTTCAGGCTTTCTGTATCCCCGGTTCAGTTGCTGACAACCGTCAGGTTGGTCTTGGCCACGGTAACCTTGGTAAGATGCTCCTTTCAGAAGAAACAGAATGCTTCTGCTTCCTTGCAGGTCACGAAAGCTTTGCTGCTGCTGAAGGCGCAATCAAAATTGCTCTTAACGCAAACAAGGTAAGAGTTGCTCCTCTTCGTGTTATCCTTAACGGTCTTGGCAAGGATGCTGCTATGATTATCTCAAGAATCAACGGCTTCACATATGTTCAGACTGAATTTGATCCCTATTCAGAAACAGTTAAGGTTGTTAACGAAACAGCTTACTCAGACGGTGACAGAGCTAAGGTAAGATGCTACGGTGCAGACAATGTACCCGAAGG